>NZ_JAUBSH010000010.1:0-62189 GCF_036704705.1 Microcoleus sp. K1-B1
TCTATCCTTGCTCTTCGCTGTGCTTATCTCAATGGTCAACTTTCAATTTGATGTATTTGCCAAACTGAGATGCACCCTGTCCCGCAACTGTGATGGTAAGCTAAGCACTTATCCACACACCATAGATATACTGAATGAAAAACGCGATCAAAAAGTCGGATTTTGTGCTAGCTCCTTATATGAAGAGCAACAACTTGAAAGCTAGTTGCCAAATACTCAATACAGTGATTCCTTATACATTTTTATGGTTTTTAGCCTTTAAAGCGGCTGCCATTTCTGTATTCCTGCTGCCGCCGATAATGGTGTTAATGACACTTTTTTCAGGACGTTGTTTCTCTTTGATGCACGATTGCGGACACTATTCTCTTTTTAGTTCCAAAAAAGTCAATCGCATTATGGGTTTTCTGCTAGGTATCATCAATGCGATTCCTCAGTATCCCTGGTCGAGGGGGCACGCTTATCACCACAAACATAATGGTAATTGGGATATGTACCGCGGCCCTTCGGCGTTGATATCCACCGAAAAATTTGCGGCGCTAAGTCCATTTAGCCAAAAGATGTATCAGTTACTCAGACACCCATTGATGCTGTTTCCCGGTGGTTTTTTCTATCTAATTATTAAGCCAAGACTCGCGCTGATATTGGGAACTACAGGTTTTATCCGACATATTTTTGCTTGTCTCAACCAAGATTTTGGCATGGGTTTATCTGCAATCATTGCTTCTTATAAATCCAAACATTGGTATACGACGGCTGAATTTTGGGATTTACTGTTCAACAATATGTGTGTTGTTGGTAGCTGGATTTATCTGAGCAACTTACTGGGGTTTGGCTTTTTCTGGAGTGTTTACTCAATTGTCATGACCTGTTCTGCAGCGATATTTATCTGTATTTTCTTTGTTCAGCATAATTTTGACGGTTCCTACGCTCATAAATCCGAAGGTTGGGACTATCTTCTGGGCGCAATTGAAGGCAGTAGTTACCTAAAATTACCGACTATTCTCAATTGGTTTTCTGCTGATATTGCTTACCACAATATTCATCATCTCTCTGAGCGAATACCTAACTATAATCTTCAGGCTTGTCACAATGCTAATATTCACCTGCTTGCTAATTCAAAATCCCTGACAATTCGCGATATTCCTGACTGCTTCCAATTCATTCTTTGGGATGCTGCTTCAGATAGTCTGCAATCGATTAAATTGTTTCATCAACCAGAAGAAATTCCCTTGAGTAATATAGCTAATTAAAATCGGTTGGCAATAAATTTGGTTGCTTTTTTCTCACCAAAATCCTATGATTAGGGATGCAGCTAGTGGGATAAATTTTAACAGTAACTTTCCTAGTTAAGTAGGTGGTTACAAATAAACATTAGATGGGTCTGGCGGGTTTAACCGGGAGCTATGCTAGCAGCCTGTTATTCTGGCAAAACCCGCCCTCCTCGTGACCAGTTTATTTGCACCAACAGGACTTACGCAATGACGCTATATATAGCGCATTGATGACAGCTTCGCTATTTTTAGGCCTTCTTGGCTCGCATTTTCAATCACCCAATCTGTACGGTAAGGAATAGCTGCCTCCATGACTTGATGAATGAGCCGAGAATGAAACAGCCCAGTCTCCCCGCCGAGGCTACTTCTGCTTAAGTATCACTAAGGTAATATCATCAAACACTTTTTGTTCGCCGATGTAATGGCGCAAGTCATCAATCGCAGCTTGGCGGATTTCGACCGCAGTGCGATCGCGATTTCGGCAGATGGATTCTATCAGTGGTTCCACACCGTATAACAAGCCTTGTTCATTTTTCGCTTCTGTAATTCCGTCAGTGTAAAGCACCACCACATCTCCCGGATTTAAGTGGACCTCAGTTGATAGAATGAAATCGGCAATGTCTGAGTCTAAAGCGATCGGGAAGCCTAAATCTATCGTATCGATTCGTTCCACTTCGCCGCTACACCGCACTACAATCACCTCTTCGTGCTGTCCGCTCAAGCGCAGAGTCCCCTCCTCATAGTCGAGCAAACAAAGGCTGAGGTTTCTGTCGCAATTCATGCGGTTTACATTGTCATAAAGAGTGCAATTGATGGCATTTAAAAATCGCACGGGGTCAGTTTCATTGTTCACCATTAGCGTCCGCACGGCAGTTTGCGCCATAATCATTAAAACGCCGCTTTCTAATCCGTGTCCCGTTACGTCGCCGATGCCAATTTTGATGCGATCGCCGTATTGTAGTACATCGTAGTAATCGCCACCCACTTCGTCGGCAGGTTCCATAAAGCCAGAAATATCAAGTCCGGGAATATTACTGAGTTCGCCATCTTTCGGCAAAATCATTTGTTGCAGTCGGCGCGTTACGTCTAACTCAGCACTCATTCGGATATTGTCAGCTTTCAGACGCTCGTTAAGCACCGTGATTTCTTGGTTGGCTGATGCTAATTGGGCAGTGCGTTCATCGACTTTTTGTTCTAAAGTGCGATACAGAATGGCATTTTCAAGGGAGATAGCTGCTTGAGAAGAAAGGATTTTCACAACTTCCAGGCGTTCTGGTGTAAAAGCACCGATCGCGATGTTATTTTCTAAGTAAAGAATGGCGATGAGTTTGCCTTGATTAACGATGGCGCTACACAAGATTGATTTGGGTTGGTGGGCGATAATGTAAGGATCTGTGGTAAAAATCCCTTCGCGCGTGGCTTCGCTTAAAACCACATTTTCTTGCGTGCGAGCGACATAATTGATTATCGCCAAGGGGAGATTTTCGCTGCTAGAAACTGGAAGAGATTGCAGCACTTGGACTTCGCGCTCGATTTCTCCTTGTGCTTGAATTTTTAAAAGTCCGTTGTCGGAGAGAATGAGGAAGCCTTTTTGCGCCCCGGCATTTTCGAGGATGAGGTTCGTCAATTTAGCGAGCAATTGATCTAAGACAATTTCCCCTGCAATAGCTTGAGAAGCTTTCACGACTGTGGCTAAATCTAGCCCTTCGCCGGAACTGCTGCCTGTAGTGGAAATGGTTGTTTTGGTGACTTTCGTAGAGCTAGTTGTTGAGGTGAGAAACTGAGGATATCGCGCTTCTAAGTCTTTGACTTTGGCAAGGGCGCCCCAACTCTGGTAAGCGTAGCGAGCATCTTGGAGATAGTGACCAGCAACGTGGCTTTGGTTGCGCCAGAGGTAAAATCGTCCCGCGAGTTCGTAGGCGAGAGCTTCTTCGTTGAGATATTCATTTTCGCGGGCGCAGGAGATAGCAGAGTCATAATATTCTCTGGCATCTTTATAGTTGCCCAGAACTCGGGCGCGTTCCGCTTCGACGAGGTAATATTTGTGCAGGTAATTCATAGGAGCGTAACCCGCCCACATTTTCATTTTTTCCTGGTTGGCAGCAACCTTTTCAAGAAAAGCCTCTTTTTCGGACTCTGGAGTATCAGCAAATACTGCCAGCAGTGCTAGAGAATGATAGAAATGGAAAATAGCGACAGATGACGTAGCTAACATAGCATCTAAATAATTTTCTGCAATTGCCGCATTTTTCAGGGCTTCGCCGTAGTTTCCAAATAAATAACAGAGGATAAGTTTGTGTAAATGCAAGTCACCAATTCCGTATCTGTCTTGGTTTTCCTGCATCCTTGGCAACATCTTTACTTCGTCATAACTTTCGCCAATTAATCGACAGGTGTTTTCTGATTTTCCACTCAAATTTAAGACGACTTGCCAATATCTGTTGAGATAAGTCAGAATTAGATTCTGATTGATATTGGATATTGCCTGACTGTATTTGCCCATTTCCCGTTCGACCTCGACCAGTTCCTTGCCAATCCAGTATAAATGACAAGAATAGCCGTAAGCATTAAAGGCAGCAAATAGCAAGTCTCCTGTTTCTAAGCCACTTTGGTATCCTTCTAAAAAAGGTTTAAGTATTTCTCTGAAGTGTTCTTTCCAAATTACCGAAAAATAATAAACTAAGAATATCACCGCCGATTTAATTTTTTTGCTATTAAATTTCTCTACCAGCTTCAATGCAAGTTTCGCAAATTGATAGCCAGACTCTATATCGAAGACGACACCACACAGAACTATTCCGTAAGATCCATAACCTTGAGCGGATAGAGGCGTATTGCCATATTTGACCGATAAATTGACCATTTGCAGGGCGCACAGCGTGAAGAGTCCAGGGTTGCCGTCATAGGCTGGATGTATGACATCAAACAGGAGATCCATTGCTGCCAGCTTTTCAGGATCTGTCATCTCTGGCAGGTCAATGAGATCCTCAATTTGCTTGCCTAGCCAAGCCGCTTTTGTTTCTTCTATAGCTTGTCCGATGTCTGCTAAACTTGGGTTTTCCGGTAGCGCGATCCCCAACTGAGCTAAAATTTCGAGTCCGCTACGCATTGCTTCTGGTAGTTGATGCTGGTTTGCATAACCCAGTACGGTTACTCTGTAGATTCTTACTTTGTCGAGTACAGTTTTGGCGCGATTTTTCACTACAGAAGCTAATCGCTCCATCTGCTGGAAGTTGTCGCTGAGATAAGCTGCTTCTGCGGCTTCTACGTGCAGCGCTAGAATCAATTCATACTGGCATTCCCAGCTATTTTCTTCTAATAAGCTCAAGCCAACTTGCAAGTAATTGAAGGCGGGTTGATAGGCTGCTGATGCCTTGGCTTTTTTGCCTGCTGTCAGGTTAAGCTGAGCTAGCTCGTCTTGCTCGGCTTGACAGGAAATGCGATCGCGCCCTTGATTTAGTTGGTTGACGATATCAAATATTTTTTGTTCTCGCTTCTGGGGCGGTGTATTCCGTAGCAGCAGTTGCCCCACTTGCCAATGCACAACTTTTTTGTCTGCTTCGGGAATGAGGGAATAGGTGGCTTGCTGAATGCGATCGTGGGCAAATTTATACTCAACTTCTATCTCTTCTGCTAACCCCTGCACGTCAAGTTCTATCAACTTGTAGGCATCGCTGAGGGGTAAGATCAGACCTTCTGCGATCGCTTCCCACAACTCAATCGCTATTTCTCGCGGCGATTTTTCAGAGACAATGGCCAACGTTTGGAGATCGAACTGGTTGCCAATACAGGCAGCTAGCTTCAAAGCTTGCTGCGTTGAAAGCGGTAACTTCTGCACCTTGCCCGCCATCAACTCTACGACATTATCGGTGATGTTCTGCGCTTGAATCTGCTGCAAGTCCCACTGCCAGCCCCCAAGCTGAAAATCAAACTTCAGCAGTCCTTCGCTGTACAGAGATTTCAAAAACTCATTAATGAAGAAGGGATTGCCATTGGTTTTGGTCTGCACCAATTCTGCCAAAGGCATAGCCGTTTCTAAGTCATAGTTGAAAGAGTCGGCAATCAACTGACTGACATCAGATAACTCCAATGGTTTTAAGGTTATTTGACTAACAATTCCCTCAGCTTGACGAATCTCATCCAGTGTCAGCATTAGGGGATGAGCATCGCTCACTTCGTTATCCCGATACGCGCCAATAACAAACAAATATTGACTTTCTGAGCCTGTCATCAGCCGTTGAATTAATTTTAAAGAAGCGCCATCACTCCATTGCAAATCGTCCAGAAACATCACCATTGGATGTTCCGGCTGAGTAAACACCAGAATGAAGTTTTGAAACACTAAATTAAAGCGATTTTGGGCTTCTGCTGGAGCCAGTTCGGGGACGGCTGGTTGAGTGCCAATAATCAATTCCAATTCGGGAATGACCGCAACGATTAACTGACCGTTCTCACCAATAGCTGCTAACAATTTTTCGCGCCACGCTACTATCTGAGATTCGCTTTCGGTCAGCAACTGCGCCACTAAAGAGCGAAAGGCTTGTACCAGCGAGGCATAGGGAATATCTTTCTGATATTGGTCGAATTTTCCAGAGATAAAATACCCGCTTTGCCGCGTAATTGGCTTGTAAACTTCCTGTACCAAAGCAGACTTGCCGATACCAGAATATCCCGCTACCAGCATCATTTCAATTGGGGATTTGCGATTGGGGATTTGCGATTGGGGATTTTCATCTTTTTGTATGCCTGCGACTCGATCGAAGGCGGCGAGTAGCATTTCGACTTCTCGCTCTCGTCCGTATAACCTTTGCGAAAGTTGGAATTTGCTGGAAAAATCCTGCTGACCTAGAGGGAAAGGCTCGATGCGCTGCGATCGCTCCCATTGCCTATAACATTCCTCTAAATCTGCCTTAACGCCATAAGCCGATTGATAGCGGTCTTCGGCATTTTTAGCCATCAGCTTGATAACAATTTCTGACAGAGGCTGGGGAATATCTGCGTTGAGTTGGTGAGGTGGGATAGGTTGTTTGGCAATGTGCGAATGCACTAACTCCATCGCATCGTCAATCTGGAAAGGCAATTGCCCTGTTAGCAACTCGTAGAAAGTTGCTCCGAGCGAATAAAAATCTGTACGATAATCGATCGCTCGGTTCATTCGTCCTGTTTGTTCAGGCGAGATATAGGCGAGCGTTCCTTCTAAAACATTCGGGTTTCGCAGCGTTGGATTTTCTCGCGAGAGAACTGTAGAAATACCAAAATCAATAATTTTTAATTGTCCAGTTTTGGGATTAAAGACAATGTTAGAAGGGTTAATATCTTTGTGTATAACTTGCTGCTGATGCACTTGAGCAAGGATGTCTGCAATCTGAAGGGCAAGAGACAAAAACTCGCTCAGCGTGAAGGGCTGACTCTTTATTAACTGCTGGAGGGATTCGCCGCCAAAATCTTCCAGTACGATTACCCAGCGATTTTGGTAGCTTTCCAGGTTTAAGGGATTTACGACTCCCGCCAAATTCAATTTTTGGAGGATTTCATATTCCCGCTTGAACCAGGCTATTTTTTCCGGCGGCGGATAGGCTTGTTTGAGCACTTTGAGGATAACGGGCTGGTTATCTGTTGGGCTGCATCCGCGATAGATTAGTGAGTTGGCAGTTTCGTAAATTGCTTGGGTAATTTGGTAGCCGGAAATTGTGAGCGTCATTGATTTGTTCCTTACTTCATTATCCGTATAGAGACATCTGTTTCATTCTCAGGAAAATGAGGATTTTGTATGGTTGTTCCCCCGTGCCGATTTCCCTTGACTAAGGGAGGAAATAGGTGTTTTCGGCATTGGGGCAACTACGGGGGGTTTGGCCCTACAAATTTTGACCATCAAGTCCGTAAAAGCGAAAGGGGTTGTCCCAGAGGATTTTTTTTACGGTTTTTTCGGATAGGCGATCGCTCAACGCTACAACTTCCCCGATAATATCTGGGTGATGATCGATGTGAGGGAAATCAGAACCGAAGATCAGATTATCGGTGCCGATGTAGTCAATTGTCTCAGCTAAATAAGGCTCAGAAGGTTCAAATGAGATGAAGCACTGACGGCGAAAATACTCTGAGGGCTTCATTTTAACACGATCTTTGATTTCCCAGCCAAGGTCGCAATACTCGCGATCGAGCCGCCACAGCCAGTAGGGTAGCCAGCCGCAACCAGACTCCAGAAAACCTACTCTGAGTTGGGGATGGCGTTCCAACACTCCTCCTTCGATGAGGGCCAACAGCGCCATCATCTGTTCCATTGGATGCGAACAGGCGTGCATGGCAAACCGGGTGTTAAACCGATCCGATCCGGTGGTTGGCAGTTGGGAATGAGTGCCTTCGTGGAGGCTAACGGCAATCCCCAACTGCTCGCATTCGCTCCAAAATGGCTCGTAAGCGGGGTCGGAAAGCAGCCGTCCCTTGACTGGGTTGGGGCGCAAAAACACGGCTTTCCATCCAAATTCTGCGATGCGGCGCACTTCTGGCACCATTTCTTCGGGATCGTGGAGATTAATCGCACCAACTCCTCTAAGAATTTGGGGGTCATAGCTGCAAAAGTCTCGCAGCCAATTGTTGTAGGCGCGGGTAAATGCACCTGCCAGTTTTGCATCCATTGTATCGACGGCAAGCAGCCACAGTCCCATTGTGGGATACAAAAATGCGATATCAGCTCCCATTTTCGCGATCGCCTTTACTTGAGAAGCAGGATCGTAGCGATCGATTCCGTAGCTAGTGAAATCCCGGATTGCCACTTTCAGCCCTTCCTCTTGGTGTTGGCGGGTTATCTTCTGATAAATCGGTTGACCATCAACTTTCAGTTCTGGCGATGGAGCTCGGTCTTTAAAGGCTGGTTCGAGGTAGTTTTTCCATAGGTCAATCGGCTCTAAAACGTGGCAATCTGCATCGATAATTTGATAGGGCTTCAACATAAGATTATTGAGATTTTTTAAATTTGACAAACTTTCAGAAAAAAGCTGGTAGGGGATTCAATTGTTCCTCAGTCAAAGGCTCAGCTAGCCAGCCCATTTTAACGGGTACATCGTAGAGCCTACCAGGGGCAAATCTCGGCCAAAAATGCCGCAGTCCGGGTACAATTACTTTAACAACGGATAAGCCTAAATCAGGGCGGCTTTGGTCTAAAACAATTGTTTCTAATCCGTTTATTCGGGCAATTTCTACGCAGTTCATTACGTCTGTATAAATATCGTCGCTCCACTGTTTGAGATAGTCTGCGGGTGTTTTTGAGGGGGCTGTTTTGTCTGGCAACAAATAGGGGTGTTGAGCGACTGTTGCGCTCTTCCACCATTCGATCGCTTCTCTGTCGCGATCGCGATCGGCACTTTTTGGATCGAGTATGCCAAAAAACGCAGCAGGCAGCGATTGATTCAGTTCGGTTAAGGCCCGTAGCAAAGCTATTTGCGGGTCAAAATGTGCCCCGAAACCCATAATAATATTTTCTTCTTCGCGGTCATTGCAGCGCGAAATAGCAACGAATACGGGAATGTTTAAATCGCTGGTAAGGTCGAGTACCCAGAGGTCGCTATGCAAAAAAACTGGGCGAATAATCAGCATTTTGTCAACTATACAACTGGCTTGGACGGCATTGCAGGTCAAGGAAAAAAACAAATTGAAGGGCAAGCGTGGCCTAAAGAGTGGGGGAAGGACGAGAAAGTACCGTTCGATTTTTATAATTTTGTCACGATGAAAGGAGGCGAATTCTTTTTTGCTCCTAGCATTAGTTTTCTGAAAAATATTTCAGCGATCGCCGTGAAATAAAACACGCGATTATACCAAATCCGGCTTAAATATCCCCTTTAGGGGTAAAGCCGGGATACGGACAAAATAGGACAGGATGTAAAGAAATGTAACGAAACCGCCACTCCCAGGCAGATTTATTGAAGCAAGCAGAACAAGTAAAAAGCTTGCATAACATACAATAGAAGGTAAGCATGAATACGAGCTGTCCCCAACCCAAATGTAAAGAGATGTAACAATTCCGTCATCCCCGAAATCACTCCGACTCCCACAGGACTTACGCAAGCACGCTATATGTCAATACGGTTCAGTTAACGCTGTCCGACGAATTTAACCTCACCATTTTATGGGAAATACAGGCATCTTTTAGAAGTCAGATTGCTCTTAACTGAACCGTATTGCGCTATATGTAGCGTGCTCAGAAAGAGCAGCGGTCGCTTAATAAATCTAATAAAGCGATCGCGACAAGCACGCCCTTGTCAGATACTCTGTATTTTCGACCCTGACAGTTTTCGATTCGTAGTGTTTGTTTTTGAGATGCACTCTATATATAGCGTACTTGCGTAAGTCCTGACCAATCTACTTATCTAGGGTCTAAGCTGTTCGACATTCAAACTGCACTATTTGTGGGCCAGACCCCATACTGCAAGGGGTTGAGGCAATAAATTTAAATGACTAACAGCTTAAGTATAGATGACTCAAAGTATCTGTCACTTGTCAATGCAGCAATTCCTCTAATTTTTGCTGGTTCCACAAATACTGATAAAGCCCTGTTTGCCCTACCAATTCAACGTGAGTGCCACTCTGAACTATTTCTCCTTTCTCCATCACAAAAATGCGATCGGCACTGGCCGCCGCTGACATTTGATGCGAGATAAAAATTACTGTTTTGCGATCGGTTCCCGTTGCCAAGTTTCGCAAAATGTCGGTAGCAGTTTGATTGTCAACGCTAGAAAGAGCGTCATCCAAAATGAGCACGGGGGCGTCAACTAACAAAGCGCGAGCAAGTGCAGTCCGCTGCCGCTGTCCGCCGGATAAAGTAATGCCGCGCTCGCCGACAACTGTTTTGTACTCCTGCGGAAAGTTGAGGATTTCGGCGTGAATTTGCGCTTGTTTTGCTGCGGCTTCTATCTCCGGCTGTTCCGCTAAAGGGTTTCCGTAGCGGATGTTATTCTTGATGGTAGTGCCGAACAGAAAACTTTCTTGCGGAACGTAGGCGATCGCCCCGCGCAATTCGGTCAATTTTACCTCGGTAATATCCTGTCCGTCTACAAATAACTGACCCGGATCGATATCTAGCAAGCGTGGCAGTGCATTAGCTAAAGTTGATTTTCCTGAGCCGATCGCCCCAACAATTGCGACAGTTTCGCCCGGTTTTATGGTAAAATCAACATTTTTAAGCGCGGGTGTCTTAGCAGCCGGATAAGTATAATTTAGATGGCGAGCCGCAATTTCGCCTTTGACTGGAGTTGCCAGTTCAACTGCACCCGCAGCATCCTTAATTTGCGGTTCCACCGTCAGAATTGATTCGATGCGATCGACACTCACTTCTCCCCGCTGGTAAGCAGTAATTGTGAAACCCAACAGCGCCGTCGGAAACACCAAACGCTCGACATAAATCAGCAACGCCACAAAATCGCCAATACTAATTTGACCATTAGCAATTGCCCCGCCACCAGCAGAAAGCAGCACCAACAAACTGATACTTGCCAAACCGCCTAGCAGCGGAAAAATAAAGTTTCTAGTTTTTGCTAATTCCAAATTGGCTGATAGCAACTGCGCGTTGGAATTGCGAAAAGCTCGGCGTTCGTTTTCTTCTTGAGCGTAGATTTTAATTACGGACATCCCGCTCATATCTTCTTGAATTAAATCGCTCATCGCCGACAATTCCTCTTGCACGGCTAACTGTTGGATGCGAAGTTTGTCGCTAAATAACTGTACCAAAACCAGCATTAAAGGATAAACTGCGATCGCCAATAGCGTCAGCCGTACATTAATCCCCAGCATCACCGGCAAAGTCAAAGCATAAGCAAAAGCTGTATTCGCCAAACTGAGTACCGCAAACCCCACCAAGCGCCGAATATTGTCCAAATCGGAAGTAGCGCGGTTAATTAAATCTCCTACCGTATTGGCTGCAAAATAAGATGGTTCTAATGTTAATAAATGATTAAATATTTGCTGTTTGAGATCAAATTCCACTTGACGCCCGACGCCAAACAGCAAAATCCGCGACGCCATCCGAATCACCCACATAATTGAGGCGAGAATCAGAATTAGTGCCACGAAGTTGAAAACTTCGTCAAATTTAGTCGCCACTTGGAGAGTGTCAACTGAATTCCGAATCAGCAGGGGAATGTAAACGCCCACAGCATTGACAACTAATAGCGAAAAAACGCCCCAGAAGGTTGGTTTCCAGTGCGGGCGCATATAAGAGCCGAGTTTTTGCAGTCGAGAATAACGAGCCATAGGAAGAAGGAAGAAGGAAGAAGGAAGAAGGAAGAAGGAAGAAGGAAGAAGGAAGAAGGAAGAAGGAAGAAGGAAGAAGGTTCGGCAGCGGATTTTGTAACGGATGTAACGGATGGATGCTGAAGGAAGAAGGAAGAAGGAAGAAGGAAGAAGGAAGGCGCAATCTTCAGCTCATGTTTCAGCAATTAAGAACGTCATCATTGTCGGGCGTGGTTGCTATAGAAGGTAGAAGTTTGAAAAAATAATAGAAGCTCTATCGAAAGGTAGATGACCGAAAACACAAGTTAAGAAATTTTGAATAAAAATTCTGCTTGGGGATGACGCGCCATAAAAGTTGGGTTTAGGCCTGAACCAAAACCTGAGTATATCGATATGTAACAAACCACATTATTATATCTGTGGCGACACGAGATATGTGGGGACACGGCATTGCCCTGTCCTTAGCCACCCGGAACGAGCTCGCCCAAATCTCCCATCCGCCCCCCCAATCCCCCACACGGTTGAGGCGCGCTACAATCAAAAATCGATCAACTTAGCACTCAGACTCAGAGAGTGCTAAATTTGCTAATGTAAGCGATTGGAGACAAACATGACAAAAATAGTTGCATTTAGCGACAAATCTCGCCGGGCCCTAGAACGCGGCGTCAATCAACTCGCCGATGCTGTCCGCATCACCTTGGGCCCGAAAGGCCGGAACGTCCTATTGGAAAAGAAATACGGCAGTCCTCAAATTGTTAACGACGGTATCACCGTTGCTAGGGAGATCGAACTCGAAGACCCCCTGGAAAATGCTGGCGCTCGCTTAATTCAAGAAGTCGCCTCCAAAACTAAAGATATCGCAGGCGACGGCACAACAACCGCAACGGTTATAGCTCAATCCCTCATTCGCGAAGGTTTGAAGAATGTCGCAGCAGGCGCAAACCCAGTCGCGCTGCGTCGGGGTATTGAAAAAACGATCGCCCACTTGGTGCTGGAAATCGAGAAATTGGCGAAACCCGTCGAAGGCAGCGCCATTGCTCAGGTCGCCACTGTCTCCGCCGGTAACGACGAAGAAGTCGGCGCCATGATTGCCCAAGCAATGGAAAAAGTCACCAAAGACGGCGTAATTACTGTAGAAGAGTCGAAATCTCTGACAACAGAATTGGAAGTTGTCGAAGGGATGCAGTACGATCGCGGATATCTTTCTCCGTATTTCGTCACCAACACCGATCGCATGGAAGTTGATTACGAAAACGCTCGCATCCTGATTACCGACAAAAAAATTAGCTCGATTCAAGAACTAATTCCAGTTCTCGAAAAAATCGCCCGCACAGGTCAACCGCTGCTAATTATCGCCGAAGATATTGAAGGCGAAGCTTTGGCAACTCTGGTAGTCAACAAAGCCCGCGGCGTATTGAACATCGCAGCAACGAAATCTCCTGGTTTTGGGGAGCGACGCAAAGCTATGCTTCAAGATATCGCCGTGCTCACCGGCGGTCAACTGATTTCCGAAGAAGTCGGACTCAGCATCGATACCGCAACCCTAGAAATGCTCGGTACCGCCCGCAAAATTACGATCGACAAAGAAAACACGATCATTGTTGCTGGCGAAGAACACAAAGCTGACGTGCTAAAACGGATCGAGCAAATCCGCAAGCAGCTAGAAGCGACGGATTCCGACTACGACAAGGAAAAGCTAACCGAACGCATCGCCAAACTCGCCGGCGGCATCGCTGTAATTAAAGTCGGCGCAGCTACCGAAACCGAGCT
This sequence comes from Microcoleus sp. K1-B1, assembly GCF_036704705.1. Classification (NCBI taxonomy): domain Bacteria; kingdom Bacillati; phylum Cyanobacteriota; class Cyanophyceae; order Oscillatoriales; family Microcoleaceae; genus Microcoleus; species Microcoleus sp. K1-B1. Next base: position 13,263 of record NZ_JAUBSH010000010.1, read on the forward strand.
CAAAGACCGTAAATTGCGTATTGAAGACGCTCTGAACGCTACTAAAGCTGCTGTGGAAGAAGGTATCGTTGCCGGAGGTGGCACGACCCTAATTCACCTGATTACAAAAATAGATGCGATCGCACATACTTTAGACACCGAAGAACAAGTAGGCGCTGACTTGGTGAAGAAAGCTTTGGAAGCACCTTTGCGTCAAATCGCTGATAATGCCGGCGTTGAAGGTTCGATCGTCATCGAACGAGTGCGGGCGAGCGAGTTCAACGTTGGCTACAACGCTCTCACCGACGTGTACGAAGATATGATTGCCGCCGGGATTATTGACCCGGCTAAGGTAGTGCGATCGGCTTTGCAAAATGCCGGTTCCATTGCTGGCATGGTGTTGACCACTGAAGCTGTGATTGTCGAAAAACCCGAGAAGAAAAAAGCCGGCGGCGACATGGGCGACATGGGCGGCATGGGCGGCATGGGCGGCATGGGCGGCATGGGCGGCATGGGCGGCATGGGCGGCATGGGCATGATGTAGTTTTCAACCATAAGCACCATGCGTGTAAACAAGCGCGTCTTATGTACTACCCGTCTACTGTTTGACGATTAAGGCAGTTTATCCCCCCGGCATCCCCTGATAGTCCGGGGGGATTTTTCATTCTCTTGTAGGGGCAATCCCCCCGTGGTTGCCCCGATATTTGAAACACCGATTCCCTCGTCCGTGGAGGGGGTAGGCACGGGGAGTAGGGGTAGCACTACCCCTACAAAAGCCTGATTTTCATGAGAATGAAACCGGCCTGCTTCTTAAGGGAGATGCAATGGGGCGCAACATTAAGCTATAAGCGATAGTTCTCAGGGATTTTAAGCTTAAGTTGACACCTATGCAGTGGGCGCCCTCTCGGTCAACTAAAATCCTTCCCAGAAACCGCGTCTCCCCCTCTCCCCTGATCCTTTAAGACGACGGAGTTACATTGTTGCTGTGCAAGTCTTGAGGAGATTGAAACAGAGTTTCGAGATAAACTCTCGCAGCTTGGCGATAACTGCGCGAAGCTTCAGGCGTACCGCTATCGGCATTCTGCAACAAAAACAGCGACAGGGCCGCGCAAAATACTCGGTCTAGATCCCATTCGGGATGGGTTTCCAGGTAAGTTTTGAGAGAATCGTGCAGCGTTTCGGGAATTTCAGCAAAAATACTGACTGTTGGGTTCATCATTTTTTTTAGTCTCGCTAATAAATTGAAAACAGAACCCCCCCTTCGGCCGGATACAGGTGCAGGGACGGCCGAAATCAGAGCGCTTTTTTTTAGGTCGGTCGCATCATTGTGCGCTATGAGGGGGTGGGTTTGTCAATGTTGCGAAATATTACAAAGTCCTTTAGATAAAAAAAAGGTTTACCAAATAATCAGCTTTTCAGAGCCTTTTTTGTTACATATCTTTATGTGTTGGGGGGTTTATGAGGAATTAGGCAGCAAGTTAAGGAAATCCCCAATTCCGCAGCAAGATGCTACCGTGCCGTTAATTTCTGTGGAAAACTTTGTCGGATCTGTGGAAAACCTCAGACTTGCCTGTGGAAACGCTGTGGAATGTTTAGGGAAAAGTCAGGGAAAAAATAAGAATTGCAAAGGGCATGGGGCATGGGGAATGGGGCATTGTTGACTGTTGACTGTTGACTGTTGACTGTTGATTAATGTTAAGGGCATGGGGCATTGGGCATGGGGCATTGTTGACTGTTGACTGTTGACTGTTGATTAATGTTATTGGTTATTTGTTATTAGCCACTGCCAAGGATTAACAACTGACAACTGACAACAGTCAACTGACTAAGTGCCACTCTGCTGCTTTTTGGCGGATGGTTGCCAATTCTGCTGGCGGCATTTTGTCGAGATTGGCTAAGATAAAGCTCATGCGACCGATCGACTGAAGTTTTTCCCGGTGGCGCGCTAGGAAATCCCAGTAGAAGAAGTTGAAGGGACAGGCATTTTCGCCCGATCGCACTGTGCGATCGAATTTGCACCCCCGACAATAATCGCTCATTTTATTAATGTAATTGGCAGAAGCAGCATAGGGCTTCGACGCCAACACACCGCCGTCAGCAAACAAACCCATGCCCAGCACATTAGTCTGCATTACCCAGTCATAGGCATCCACAAACGCACTGTGGAACCATTTTTCTAGCTCCTGGGGCGAGATTCCCGCAATTAGACCAAAATTGCTCAAAATCATCAACCGCTGGATATGGTGCGCGTAACCGCTGCCTTCGACTTGAGTTAAAACTTGGCGCAAACAGTTCATATCTGTTTTACTAGCGTCCCAAAAAAACTCCGGCAGCGGCTGAGTGTGGTTGAACCAATTCTTCTCAAAATAATCAGCATCCACGTAAAAATACACACCGCGAATGTATTCTCGCCACCCCAGAATTTGGCGGATAAAACCTTCGACGCCGTTTAAATTTAAGTTTTTTTCGAGGTAGGCTGTTTCGGCCGCTTGAATAACTTCTAAAGGATGAAGTAATCCAATATTGAGATACGGAGAAATTAGGGAATGCCACATTGTTTCCTCCCCCGTTACCATCGCGTCTTGATAAGGGCCAAAAGCGGGGAGACACTGTTCGATGAAATTATCTAATACTTGCAATGCTTGCTCTCGTGTAACCGCCCAGCGAAAAGGTTCAATACTTCCGTAAGTTGGGAAAGATAGAGATTTAACTTGTGCGATAACTTCTTGAGTTATGGCGTCCGGTTCAAACCAGAGAGGTTTCGGTGTATCCAGTTTTCCTTTGGGTGGCTGACGATTTTCTTTGTCAAAATTCCACTTCCCTCCCACAGGTTTATTGCTGCTATCCATTAAAACTTGAAAACGTTGGCGGCTGGCTCGATAGAAGTCTTCCATTAACAAACGTTTGCGGCTTGAAGCCCAATCTTTGAATTCTGTTTGTGTCCAGAGGAATTGATTGTTGGGAATTAGGGTTATTGGACAGGGGAGTTGCAAGTTTTGAACGAGCTGTAAAAAAGGTCGATCGTTCGGAGCCATTACCCGCACTTCGGTGATATTGTGAGCTTGTATCCAAGCTTTGAGAGGTGCTTCAAAATCCTCCGATTTTGTGTAAGTAACTTGCCATCCACTGCCGCGCAATTCTTTAGCGAAGTGCCGCATTGCCGACCAAATTAATACTAATTTTTGTTGGTGGTAGGGCCGCTGTTGAACGTGCTGCCAAGATTCAATTAAAATTATCGGTAGGGAGCATTTATCATCTGTGAGGTTGAGAGCAGCTTGGTTCTGCCACAGTTGATCGCCTAATATCCAAACGCCAACAGTCATTTTACTTTTTTAGTGAAACTTATTTTTTACTTTTTATGAGGCCTGGTGCTCTAGTCAAGAAACTTAATTTCTTGACTACTCACAACTCATAAGTTTTCAGGTTATCCTGAAAACTTACTAGAGCATAACATTGATTTCCAAAGATAGGGACACCGACCAGCAAATTTAAACTTTATGTCGGTATATCCTTCAGATGTTAATAACTTGGTCAGCGTTTCTACTGAAAAAAATTTAATGTGACCGTTATCCCAAAGAACGGTAAAATGTTTGTCTAGTTTGCCAGACACCGCTAAAGCCAGATTTTTTAAATAGCCGTGATATGGTGTGGAAATAATTAATCTTCCTCCCGGCTTGAGGCATCTTTTTGCAGTTTTTGCTAGTTCTTTAGGATAAAGCAAGTGTTCGATTACTTCAATAGCTAAGACAACATCAAATGAGTTGAGAATATCGATATCTGGAAGGTCGTAAATATCGGCTTCGATAAACTGACAATCGGGGAAACTTTGACGGGAGATGGCAATTCCGGGCGCAGAAGTGTCAACCCCGACAACTTCGCAGCCGTGCTCTGCGATAACGTGACTGAGGCTGCCATTGCCGCAGCCGAGATCCAAAACTCGGAGTTTTGTCTTGCTGGTCTGCTGAAGTGTCGCCAGCATTTCTAAAAGGGGAGATATCAAATAAGCGTGATGATATCTCGGACGGTTGTTTGTGTAATAATACGTATAATTGCTAAAGTTTTTTTTCATCGATTAAGCTATGGAGATTATTGCCGAGACCGCGAATTTACGGAGTGTGGGTGCACTGTTTGGACCAAGGTTCCCCACATTAGGGTTGTCAGAGTCGATCGGCAGCTCGATCGTCTCATTCTTTTTGTTTGACCGGTGAATTATTGTCACTGAATCAATCGGATGGCAAAAGAAATCTTTGACAGGGTGCCAAATCTCGCATCGCCCCTCTCTGCCCCATCTCTCGAAGGCATTGGGAAAGAAAAAGTCCGATCGAGCAAGAATTATCTCTGTACACTAGCCGGAAACCGAACTTTTTGCCTGTTAATTGGGGGCGAGTGCATCTATGCGATTCTAGCTTCAAGCAACTGCGGTATGTCCACCCGACGCTTTTTCCAGCCAGAAAAATGTGCCTTGGGGCGATCGGGTGTCAGTCGTTCCGAGAATTGAGAAGGGAAGTGTGACTGAAATCACAGGCATTTGTAAAACAAATTGCTGAGCATCTTTTGATCCACACACTTAGAATCGAGATTACTACAGTGGCTTCTATAATTGTGTTTAAATGTTGTTCTGAAGCTGTGTTGTCCAGTCAGCAGAGCCCCCTAGACAGATTCATGCTTTCGGTCTGGTTTATTTCACTGTAATGGTCGCTGTTGGGTGTTGCACCTTAATTTAGATATTTCCTATGGTTAAGTTAGGTCAATCCTCCTTTCGCCGTATTTTACTGTCGCGGATTTTGTTGCTCAGCGTACCTGTTCTACTGGTGGGGGAGTATGTTACCTATCGCAAGGCACGCTCGACGCTTCTGGAAACTGCTCGTCAAAACTTGACAGAAAGTGCAGTCAGAAAAGCAGACACTATTGAACAGTGGGCGAAATCGCTGAAGTCGAATCTGATCGGCGCTTCGGAAAGCTCGATGTTGCAGTCGGTAGATCCGAAGGATTATCAAAAGTTTATCGCCCAATTAGGGCAGCGGTTGCCAGCGCAGGTTGATTGCTTGCAATTGACTAATTTAAAGACAAATCAAGTGATAGCAAGCACTTGCGGGCAGCAGCCGATTCAGTCGTTGCCGGCAAAATTTTGGCCACCCGTACAGCAGCAGCAAACGCTGCTGGACGACAAGAGCGTTTACATCAGTCTGTCCTTACCTCCGCAGCGACAGGGGACAGCAAACGATCAGAAGGTGGCTTTGGGGGCTGAGGATTTTCCTGATGCGGGTAAAGAAGGCTCCGATAGCCAAGCGAGTTTGGTGTTGAGCGCTCCTGTTTACATTCGTCGGGGCAATACCCTGCAGTTGAGTTATGCTTTGAGTTTGCAGTCGGCCTTGCCTGTGCAAACCAGCGCTCCCAAGGGTTCTTTAGCCGGCTATACGGTGGCGATCGACCAAGATGGGACGATTTTGGCGCACCCGAATGTCAACCGCGTGGGCCGCAATATTGACCAAGAGGCAGATGCCGCTCGACTAAAAAGTATTGTCAGAAGGGCGATCGCCGGCGGAACAGCTTTTCTCCACCTATTTTCCTTTGAAAGAAATGGTGTAGAGTTGCTAGCAGGATACGCCGCTATTCCGAGTCCTTCAACCACACAGGAGAACAGCAAGTGGATTATTTTAGCTGTCTCTCGTTTAGATTACGCTCTGTCAGGTTTGGAAGAAATTCAGCAAGTTTTATTTAATTTAATTGTAGGTTTGGTTGCTGCTAGTATCATCGCGACTTTATATCTGTCTCGCGACTTGGCGCGTCCTGTGGAAAAACTGAGAGACTACGCGATGAAAGTAGATACAGAAGCGTCGCAAACAGTGCCCCAAGATTTCCAAATTAGGGAATTTAATCAACTATCAGAAGCACTCAACAGCATGGTGCAGCGCCTTAGATCCTGGGCTAAAGAATTGGAAGTTGCAACCAAAGAAGCGCAAGTTGCGAATCAATTAAAAAATGAATTTTTGGGGAATATTTCTCACGAATTGAGAACGCCGCTCAACGGGATTATTGGTTTTATTCAAATTGTGCGGGACGGCTACTGCGATGACCGAGATGAAGAAATGGAATTTTTACAGCGGGCCCACGACTCGTCCATGCAATTGCTCAATATTATTAATGATATTTTGGACATTGCTAAAATAGAATCCGGCACCTTCTCCATGATGTTAGAAGTAGTTGACATTACCCAGGTACTTGAAGACGCGATTGATTTGCAAGCGGCTCAAATTGAGGAAAAAGGCTTGAAGTTAAGTTTGCCAGATCCTCATGATCCGATTATTGTTCATGCCGACCCAGAGAAGCTAAAACAGGTGTTTTTAAATGTTTTGAGCAATGCTGTTAAGTTTACAGAGTCGGGCAGCATTAATATATCTGTGCGGCTAGAATCGAGGACTAATTCTGGTAGTTTTAACGGCAGTGCTGAAAGTACGACGGGCCCCAGCGGTCAAAGCGATTGGGTGGTGGTGACAATTAAAGATACGGGAATTGGTATCGATCCCGAGCACCAGCAGAAATTGTTTCAACCTTTTGTGATGGCTGATGGTTCTACAACTCGCAGGTTTGGCGGTAACGGTTTGGGGTTGGCTATCTCGCGAAGGATAATGGAATCTATGATCGGAAGCATTACCCTGCACAGCGCGGGCGTGAATCAAGGTACTACGGTGATGATTTCTTTGCCGGTGAATCAGCAGTCAAGTTTTTATTTTCACAGCCCGGACTTAGTAACGGAAAAGGGAAATTTCAAAACTTGAGGAGTGATGTTCCCAATCTAAAATCTAAAATCTAAAATCTAAAATCTAAAATCTAAAATGGTATTAGGGGCTGTCCGCCGAGTTCGAGAGATTTGCTCAAAGTGCTGAGAATGCGGATTAATTCGACGGAGGCGGCGCCCGAAGAGGTAAGACAGGGGGTATTTGTTTGCACGCAATTGAGGAAGCGATCGCACACTCTCCTCAGCGGTTCTACTTGTTCTAAACTCAAAACTTCGCGGTGTCTGAGGCTTGTTGGCTGCGGCGCGATCCTCTTCGTTGGCGTAGCCCCCGTAGGGGCGGGCTTTCCTTCGGATCGCTTCGCTAACGCTAAGGCACTTTCAAAAGAGTTATTCTCTTCGCCCCCGCAATCTGAATGGCCGCGCTGCAAAATCAGGGGAGTTTCGGGCGACATTTCGTCAAAAATCAAGGTTCCCAAACTGCCAACAACTGTTAAGCGCCGTTGTTTGTCGGGATTTAGCCAGCACAGGTGAATAAATGCTTGAAATCCGTCGGGATAGGTGAGCGTTACCCAAACTAAATCTGCTAGTCCTTCTGCAGGATTAGTAGTCAGCAGTGAAGGAGCAAATTGATTTTCAATTTCTGCTGCGTCTTGATTTATTCCTTCTTCCTTCTTCCCTCTTCCTTCTTCCTTCTTCCTTCTTCCTTCTTCCTTCTTCCTTCTTCCTTCTTCCTTCGGAAAAACAGTGCCGATCGCCCTTACTTCAATTGGCGTTTGTTCCAACAAAGTATTGAAAATAGCGATATCGTGAATGGCCAAGTCCCAAAGGGCATCAACGTCATGGCGAACCGGTTCAAAATGGGTGCGCTGGGCGTAACCGTAGCGCAATTTTCCGAGTTGATGTTGTTGAATAATTCTTTGGCCTCGATCGACTGCTGGATGAAACAGATAAGTGTGGTCAACGAAGAGTTGCCGCTGCTGTTTTTCGGCTAATTGACAGAGTTCTATTGCTTCAGTCAGGTTGAGGGCGAGGGGTTTTTCTGCTAAGACGTGGTAGCCTTGTTTCAGCGCTGCTGCTGCGAGGGTGTAGTGTGTGGAAGCTGGAGTGGCGATCGCCACAGCTTGCAGTCCCGGCAAGGCTTGCACTTGAGACCAATCGGTAGCTAGAATCACCGAGGCATCAAGATCAAACTGTTTTTGAACGGCCGCCAATGAATCTCGATTCGGGTCTACCACCGCTAAAACTTGGCTGTTGGGATGTTCGAGAAAGTTGCGAATTAGGTTAACTCCCCAGCGACCTGCACCCAATACAGCTATTCCGATTTTCATTAATTATAATTTCAAAAATCGCACAGCAATTATAGCATATTTTGTTATTATTATCTATGTTTTAACTCAAAAAAATCACTGTTGACTGTTGACTGTTGGCAGTAGTTATTGGTTATTGGTTATTGGTTATTGGTTATTGGTAACAAATAACCAATAACTGATAACACCAGTCAACGGTCAACGGTCAACGGTCAACTGTCAACTAATTTATTGAAAGCTACCTGAGCCGCTGCTTGTTCTGCCGCTTTGATTGATCGACCTTTTCCCTCTGCTACCAACTTTCCCTGAATGTGAACTTCTGCGGTAAAACGATCCTCTCCGCCCTGCACTGTCCCGGTTTCTTGCACGCTATATTTGGGCAAAGTTTTGTATTTGCCTTGAGTCAACTCTTGGAGAGCAGCTTTGTAGTTTTGGCGGGCAGGATCGCTGCGGATTTCTGTGGCTAAGCGTTGAAAGTGAGAATCTAGCCAAGGGCGAATTAATTCTAAGCTCTGGGTACTCAAATAAAGCGCAGCCAGTACCGCTTCCAAAGCATCAGCCAGTCGGGGTTCAGCGCCTGTTTTGTCCGAGGCGGCGCTGCTGGAAACAATTAAATAGCGATCGAACCCGTAACTTTCAGCGATTTTAGCAAGAATGCGATCGCTCACCAAGATCGATCGAATAGCAGCAAATTCCCCCACTGTACAGTCAGGATAAATCTCAAACAACAATTCCGACGCAGCCAGCCGCACAACTGCATCGCCGACAAACTCTAGTTGCTCATAATTTGCCTTAGCTGACGCGCTCGCATGAGTCAAAGCTAAATCTAGGAGATGCCATTTTATCGAAGCATTCTTCGTCAGTCCCAATTTTTGAATTAATGTTTCAAGTTGCTTTTGGCGACCCGGATAAATCATACCATTTTAGATTTTAGATTTTAGATTTTAGAAGTGGGAATCGCGGATGACTATCCGGGTTGGGCGGTTTTCAAAAGTGGCATTATTTTTTTTAACTGGTATCAGATTCATATTAATAAAAAAATTAGTTGAAAAACTAAATATTCCTCCGGTTGCTTATGGTGCACCTTACCCAAAATCTTCCTCCGGGTATGCAGTGCACACCTTTCCAAACATAAAACAGGTTGAAAAGATTTGTTGACCTGATTTCCAAGCGCTAATTTTAATTAAATGGGGGGGAAAAAGTCGGACATAAGCCGGGTTCTGTTCTCTCAACTGCAAGCAGTTTTCGAGGGCAGTTATCTATCTGGGGCGCCTGTTACCAGACGCCTCAAGCGGTACCAAAAAACGGAACTGGTAAAAAACCAACCATAGTCCCTCCGACCTTGCTCCCAACTGGGGTTTACCGAGCCAGCACCTCTCGATGCTGCTGGTGCGCTCTTACCGCACCTTTGCACCCTTACCAAATTAGTTATTGCTTCCCAGTCAAAAATCCTCAGTTACTGACTAATGACCAATGACTGCTGACTAATGACTAATTGGCGGTATCTTTCTGTGGCACTATCCTCACGATCGCTCGCACTGGGCGTTACCCAGCAAGTTTGGTTTTTCGGGAGCCCGGACTTTCCTCAGACAAGCTTTGACTCATCCGCAACCGCCTGCGCCTACTTTTTCCCCAGATTTATTGTACGCGATCGTTCGTCAATCAATTTGGGATTTGAGATTGAATATTTTAACTTGTCGCCCACTTAACTTGGACATTTGTGTTTATTCTCACATCTGGCACTATTGTCAATAAGCTTTTTATGAACAGGCTTTCCGGCCTGTTCCACAATCAAGTTTATTTTTTGTGGAACAGGCCGGAAAGCCTGTTCTTGACAATGGTGCAACATCTCAGTTTATTCAAACTCTTGTACGGTGTGCCCGAAAGCCTGCCCAACAATTAAATTTCCCTGCAACTCCCCTTAAAATCACTCACGGATGAATCAGGGGGCACAAAAGTTGGCAATTATCATGCCAGGATTTACCGCACGGATTCAACTAGGGGCAGGAAACTTTTTCACCTAACAGGATTTTGAATTCTTCAATCTTTAATCCCCCATCTCACATCTTCAATTCGGTTACTTTAATGAGTCATCTTTGATAGTAGAAAAATTATCAAACCAGCCGCGCCGCCAGAAAAAGTAAACTAAACCAGAGGCGATTCCTACCATAACAGCCCAACACAGCGGATAGCCAAAATACCAATTCAGTTCCGGCATATTCAATGGCGATTTCTCTGTATTGAAATTCATCCCGTATACTCCCGCCACAAAGGTTAGAGGAATAAATATACTCGAAATCACCGTCAGCAACTTCATGATTTCATTCATTTTATTACCAACCGAAGACAAGTAAACATCCATCAAACCAGAAGACAACTCTCGATAGGTTTCCACCATATCCATCACCTGCACCGTGTGATCGTAACAGTCGCGCAGGTAAATTCGCACCTCTGGACTAATCAAATCACTGCTATCTCGAATCAAAACATTAATTGCATCCCGCTGCGGCCAAATGGCGCGGCGCAGAGTCAGCAATTCTCGCCGGATTTTATAGATTTTTTCCAGGGTTTTGCGGGTGGGGTTCACCACCACTTCATCCTCTAATTCTTCAATGCGCTCTCCGTAAACTTCTAATACAGGGAAGAATCCATCTATAATCGAATCTAACAGAGTATAAGCTAGATAATCTGCTCCGTGTTTGCGAATCATTCCTTGTCCTTTACGAATGCGATCGCGCACTGGTTCAAAACAATCATAGTCCGGTTCTTCCTGAACAGTTAACAAGTAATGCTTGCCCAAAATCAAACTTACTTGTTCTTTATGAAAAGTATCTGATTCTGGATGCAGCATCACCATCCAAGCAATGATTAAAATGTGTTCTTCATAGTCTACCACTTTCGGTCGCTGGGGAACATTAACAACATCTTCCTGAGCCATTAGGTGCAAATTAAATACTTCGCCCATTTGTCGCCAGGTTTCTTTGTTTCCTAATCCCAACATATCAACCCAAGAAACAGATACTGTATCTAAATACGCAGCAGCTTTTTGAGGATTTGCTAATTTGGCACGAGTTGCGGCTGTTTCGCAATAGTCAATTAATACAATCTCCGGAGGCGGCGCATCGGGTTCTAAGTCGAGAGTTCCCGGCGGAGCCCCCGGATCGTCATAAAAATAGTCAACATAGGAATCATCATCTTCTTCTTCTTTAATGTGTTTTGCAACGGCACTAGAAGTATGTATGCTTTTGTATACCATGCTAATATTCCTGACTTTTAGAACCTTTAATTAGATTATCATTTTTCTCGTGCAACTACCCATTACCAATGACGCATTACCTCTGCCGAATTGGAATCTCGATCGCAAATTCAGTTCCCTCTCCCGGCGCGGAAATGCACTGCAGCGTCCCTCCGTGTCTTTCCACCACAATCTGATAGGAGATAGACAGTCCCAAACCTGTACCTTTGCCTACTGGTTTAGTAGTAAAAAACGGGTCAAATACCCGACGCTTAACAGACTCTGCCATTCCACACCCGTTATCGGAAATTACGATCGCAACCCGATTATTCTCTAACACCTCCGTGCGAATCCGAATCCACGGCAATGTGTCGCAACTTAAAGGTAAACTAGCAAAATCTTGCCCTTCCTCTTCCGAATAACTCGCTAATTCCAACTTCCTATTCCTGACATTCGCTAAAGCATCAACAGCATTATTTAAAATATTCATAAACACTTGATTTAACTGTCCCACGTAGCACTGTATCTGCGGCAGTTTCCCATATTCTTTAACTATTTGAATATGACGATTTCTGCCATTTTCTTTAATTTTGTGTTGCAAAATTAACAGAGCACTGTCTATTCCTTCGTGAATATTAACACGCTTAAGATCTGATTCTTCCAGGCGGGAAAAGTTGCGTAAAGACAGAACAATTTGGCGAATCCGATCAGCTCCCGTTTGAATTGAAGTCAGCAGGTGCGGGAAATCCTCTTTCATGAATTCTAGTTCTATTTCTGCTGCCAAATCCTGGATAACCGCAACAGGTTCCGGGTAGTGTGCTTGGTACAAACTGCACAGTTCCAGCAAGTTTTTGGCATACTCACTAGCGTAAGTGATATTACCGTAAATAAAACTGACAGGATTATTGATTTCGTGAGCAATTCCCGCCACTAGCTGTCCCAAACCAGACATTTTTTCCGCTTGAATTAGTTGAGCTTGAGTCCTGCCTAATTGTTTCAATGTTTGCTCTAGCTGGCGATTTTTATGTTTTAATTGAGCTTCGGCTTGTTTGCGCTTGGTAATATTGCGGGCTAGAATAATAATCTGATCAGAATTAAACGGCAACAGTCGGGCTTCATAAGTTGTTTCTCCTTCCGACATGGAAAGCGAATATTCTATATCGATGGAATTTCTTGTTTCGGAAACTTCAAAGATTGCTTGGGCAAATTGGCAGGCGACATTGTGTGGCAATACATCTGTCATTCGTTGACCCATAAAATGTTCGGGAGGCACGTATAAACTCGATGAAGTTCCTGACAAATAATCCACGATTATACCGTCAGCATCTAGTCGAAAATACAAATCAGGCAAAGCGCGAAAAACTGCTTCTAACTCTAAAGTTTTTTGGCGCAATGCTTCCTCGGCGTAGTACCGATCGCTAATATCAAAAATCACCCCGTCCAAATAGCAAACGTTTCCCTCTGCGTCAAACACAGGAGAACCTTTATCCCACACCCATTTAACCGTGCCGTCTGCTGCTAGCAAGCGGTATTCCAAGTTATAAGACTCTTTGTTTTCTATGCTTTTCCGAATAGTTGCTTCTACTTTTGCCAAATCTTCCGGGTAAATAATACTAGCAAAAGTCCGGCCTCTCCTGTCCAAAATCCAAATAAAATCTGCCGCTGGGTAGCCAGTTAATAAGTAAACGGCATCGCTAATAAAATTAGTCGAAAAATCGCACTTCCAGCGATAAACCACTCCGGGAATATTAGCTACCAAAGACCTAAATCTTGATTCACTTCTACGTAAAGCTGCTTCCGATTCATGTCTTTCTGTAATATCGTGAGCGAAAGCTAGCACTGCAAATACATTACCTTCAGCGTCGCGCAGAGGAAGTTTTTGGGTATCAAAAATATGTACTGAACCGTCCGCAATAGTTGCCGGATCGCAGGGATTGTGGATAATTTCGCCGGCCAGTACAGCCGAGTCGTCTGTGCGGAAGCCTCGGATATTTTTGGCGGAATTCCCAAACACGAACTCTTCTGAAAATCCTAATTCTAAATCAGATTGACCAATTATCTCTTCGACTGTTTTGCCGATCGCTTGAGCGAAACTCCTGTTGACCAGAATATAGCGAAAATTTTTGTCTTTGGCAAAAATCCAGTCGCTGGTTTTGTCTATTACTGTACGCAGTAGTTGTTCGGAACGTTCGGTTTTTTCCAAAGACGCCTGCAGTTCTAGTTCTAGGCACTTGCGAGCAGTAATGTTTTCAAAAGCAACACCGACGCAGTTGTTGGGTAATGGAAAAGCTTTAATAGAAAAAGCGCGAGTTATGCGGCCGCCTTCATCGCAGTCAATATCTTCAAGTTCTACGGCTTTCTGGGTGCGAATTACCGAAGCAAATGCTTGGGGAATGTTTTTCGATCGCAGTTGGGGAAAAATCTCGTCGATTGTCATTCCCAAAACATCAGCCATTTCTAATCCGGTAAATAGGGTAGCTGCAGGATTAGAGGCGATCGCCCTGAGAGTGCTGTCATCGTCTATCTTTTCTAAATGGTAGACGTACAAACCAATTTGCATATTCTCGACAATTTGGTCGTAGAGGCGCACGCTTTCGTCTACCTGCCTGCGTTCGGTAATATCTTCAGTAATCCCTAAAACGTACTGAGGACGGCCTGCAGCGTCGAGAATTGGCACTTTGCGGGTGTGCAGTATTCTCATACCTTTGTGGCGAGTTTGTATCGGCTCTTCGGCTATGTCTTTAACATTAGATTGGTTGTGATCACCTGTCAATATTTCCCTGTCTTGAGCAGTAAAAACATCAGCTTGTTCTTTGGGGTAAATATCGTAGTCATTTTTGCCGATCGCCTCTTGAGAGGTAACACCTGCGATCGTTTCTCCCGCTTTATTCCACAGCACAAATTTCAGCGAAGAAGCATCTTTAGCAAAAACACCCACCGGCAGATTTTCTACTACGGAATTGAGGAAACCTCTAGCTGATGTTAATTCGGCTTCTGCACGCTTGCGTTCGATGCCTAAAGCAATGACATCAGCAACCGATGCTAAAGTTTCCTGAAAAGGTGCTGTCAGCGGCTGGCGGCTGATAATTACCATGACTCCCACCAGCCGTTCTTCGACTATCAAAGGGTAGCCGGCAAAGGTGAGAATTTGCTTGGGGATTGGGCAATTTGTCGGATTTTGACTGCTGTTGATAATTGCTACTTGGGAATTTTGCGCCTCTGTTGCTTTTGCGGATTCTTCCTCTGGGAGTCCAAAATTGTTCAGTTCAAATCCGCAGTCAAATTCCGGTTTTTGCTGTTTGGCGATCGAGTTAACCTTACTTTCAATAAATCTAGCCCGATCGCCTGTGCGACTGTAGATGCCCGATGCTGCTTGCAATTCCCAAACATTATGTTGAGAGTTGAAAGTCCAAATTTCAGCCGAAGCAACATCGAGATTTCGCACCATTGCCTCGCAGCAGGGAAGCAGGATATCTTGAGGGTGTCTGGTGAGGGCAATACCCACATCGGCTACCATTGCTGTGAGGCGAGAAGCTTGGGCTTTTTCTGCTTCCAACCGTTTGCGATCGGTGATATCTTCCACCAAAGAAAGCACAGTAAAAGTGTCGCCGCTGCGAATAATCGAGTTGAACCAGCGACACCAAATTACCTGTCCGCTTTTAGTATAGTTGCGGTTAATTGAAGTATTGCCGTTGCCGGTGGCTAGTTCAAGCTCGATCGCGCTTACAGCCTCTCTATCTTCTTCGCAAACCAAAGCCAAATCGCCGAACTGCTTGCCCATCATATCATCGCACGTCCAGCCAAAGATTTCTTCGGCACGTTTCGACCACTGAACTATCCGAAAATCTTCATCCCAGCCCACCATTGCCAGCGGACTGTTAGCTGCATTCAACCACAGTAAATGGTTCGATCGGCGTAACTCTTGAGTTTTCTGCTGCTGCCAGCGGTAGTGCCTGGTGATATCTCTACCGATGCCCAAAACCCGCATCTGCTTGCTAGAGGCATCCACCGCTGGCGTGTAAGCAGTTTCGTAAATTTTAATCCCGCCGTCTGCCGTTGTCACCTCATGAATTGCCAGCCGTTTTTCCCCGGTTATAAATACTTGTTGCAGGCAGGAATCAATCTGCGAAATTATATTTTTTACCGCCGGATTATTAGGATATAATTTCAATAATTCCTGATTAGTTTTGTTGAGTATTTCAGCAGGCTCCAATCCCATCCAAGCCGCAGCAATAGGATTGATCGATAAATAATTTTGCTGTCGATCGCACTCTAGGAAAGCATCAACAGAGTTAGAGAAAAAAGACTGAAACGAGTTGATAACTTCCTGCATGGGTATTTTTTCATGAGAAAAGCTTAGTATTGTGGAAACCTCGTGTCTAAAGACCGATCGAGGAAACACTCATCAGGCAGTTTTAACCGCCTTGAATATTGATTATTGCTACAGGGGGCTACTTCGTCACTTGGTACTTTTATGATCTACTTTCAACGGAACAATTACCGTTTCAAATTTTTCACGCGCGATCGCATAGCAGCGTGGGCCTACACCCATATTTTTGATAATCTAATCAGTTAAGACGATAGCTAGTCAACTCTCTCTTTTGATTAGGGCATAAAGCCCCATATCTTCAGAGCGGGGTGCTGACTTGCTTAAGCTGTAAAATTTTCCTAAAGTTAGTTTAACTGAAATCTTGCACCCTTGTCAGCAACAGGCAAGATGCCTGTTCCACAATAAAATTTATATTTTGTGGAACAGGCATCTTGCCTGTTCATAAAAGGCTAATTGAGAATGGTGCAACATATAAGTTTAACCCACTCAAATCTTTTTGGGCACTGTACTGCTGCGTTTCCCGGTGCAATTTTCGGCGCTGTTCCCTATCATACAAAAATTTTAAAGAAATAGTATTTTTGGGAATAGAGCTTAATAACAGCAGATACTCTTTTTTTAAACCAGACCCAGCGGATACAAAAGCGAGATGGAGAGACGGGGAGACGGGGAGGTGGGCAGAGGTTAATCCACAACCTGCGAGAAAAATGCTTAAGAAATGCCGGACAGCTTACCGATTCCCAATTCCCAATTCCCAATTCGGTAATCTGAAAGCGGTTTGGGAGTACGCCCAGCAAAGAACGCAAGCCGTGCAAAGCCATGTAACATAAAGATTGCGATATTTTTCTATGTAATATGGAACTATTAGATACCTTAATTGTGGGTGCGGGTATTAGCGGTTTGAGTTTGGCGCACGCACTTCACAAGGAAGCAACGAGTGCATCGCCGCTGAAGATTTTAGTCGCTGAGAGTCAGGGACGTGTGGGCGGGAACATCACCACTGTGACAGCCGAAGGGTTTCTCTGGGAGGAGGGCCCGAACAGTTTTTCGCCGACGCCGGAATTGATGAAGTTGGCTGTGGATGTGGGATTGAAGCAAGAGTTGATTTTGGCCGATCGCAAATTGCCTCGTTTTGTTTATTGGCAAAAAAAGCTGCAACCGGTGCCGATGACTCCACCGGCGATGATTCAGTCTCAGTTACTGAGTTTTCCGGGAAAACTGCGGGCGTTGTTCGGGGCTTTGGGGTTTGTCGCGCCGGCAATGGGCGCTGGACTTTCGCAGCAGGGTAACGAGGAAACTGTTTCTCAATTTTTCCGCCGTCATCTCGGTACGGAAGTGATGCAGCGGTTGGTGGAACCTTTTGTTTCTGGGGTTTATGCGGGCGATCCGCAACAACTTAGCGCGGCGGCGGCTTTTGGTAGGGTAGCAAAGATGGCGGATCTGGGTGGCGGGCTAGTGGCGGGGGCGCTGCTTTCTGCTAAAAACAGACCGAAGAAAATGCCCGCAGACCCGAATGTTCCTAAAACTAAGCCGGGGGAGTTGGGTTCGTTTAAACAGGGGTTGAAGGCTTTGCCAGAGGCGATCGCTGCTGAATTGGGCGATCGAGTGAAACTCAACTGGCACCTGACTCGCCTCCAGCGCACAGAACGCGAAACTTACATTGCTGAATTCTCCACGCCCGACGGGCAGCAACAAGTTGAGGCGCGCAGCGTGGTTTTGACAACGCCCGCTTATGTTACAGCCGATTTGTTGCAGCCTCTGCAACCGGAAGTTAGCAATGCTTTACAAGCTTTTACTTATCCTACGGTTGCCTGCGTTGTATTAGCATATCCGCAGTCTGATATCAAGGGTAAATTAGTAGGTTTTGGAAATTTAATTCCGAGGGGACAGGGCATTCGCACTCTGGGGACGATTTGGACATCAAGTTTATTTGCCGATCGCGCGCCTGCTGGTTGGCAAACTCTCACGAGTTACATCGGCGGGGCTACTGATTGGGGAATTGGCAATCTCGACTCAGAAGAAATCGTTCGGGAAGTGCACCGAGATGTATCTCGGATTTTGCTGAAACCAAATGTTCCACAGCCGAAAGTTTTAGCGGTGAAGCTGTGGAAGCGGGCGATTCCTCAGTACAATTTGGGGCATTTCGATCGCCTGCAACAAATCGATGAGGGCTTAAAATCTTTGCCGGGGGTGTATTTGTGCAGCAACTACGTTGGCGGCGTGGCTTTGGGAGATTGCGTGCGAAGGGGTTTTGAGCGTGCACGAGAAGTGGGCGAGTATTTGCAGAACAAACAATCAGATACTCGATCGATCTGAATGATTGTGTGGGGAGGACGGGTTTACCAATATCGAGTATGTTAATCCGAGATATTGGTGAACCCGCACCTACAGCCTTCTGCCTTCATATCCGCTGCCCAATGCCGAATGTTACTAGGTTGTGGGTTCAAACTTGTAACCCACCCCCCGGACGGTTTGAATCATCGAAATTTGAGTGGCATCTGGTTCAATTTTGCGGCGAATTTGACCTATATGGACATCCACCACGCGATCGGCTCCTACATACTCGTAGTCCCACACTTCATGCAGCAATTCCGATCGCCTCCACACACGACCTGGTTTGCTGGCCAAACAGTACAGCAGGTCGAATTCTAAAGCAGTCAAAGCAACTATCTGACTGCCGAGAATTACCTCGCGGCGAACCGGATCTATTAGTAGCTCTCCAAAAGTAAGAGTTTGTTGTTCGGCGGGAGTAACAATGCGTTTGCGCTTCAAAATTGCTGCAACGCGAGCTCCAATCTCTACAAGACTAAAAGGTTTAGTAATGTAGTCGTCAGCACCTTCGGCAAACCCTTTCATTTTGTCAGCTTCATCGGTTCGGGCAGTCAGCATCAACACAAACACGCCCGTGCGTCTTTGCATTTCTTGACACAGTTTGTAACCAGTTGTATCAGGTAAATTTACATCTAGAACTACTAAGTCAGGATTGAGTTGCTCAAATAATTCCAGACCAGTCTGACCGTCCTCGCCAGACTCAACTTGATAACCTTGCTGGCTCAAAAAACGGTGAATTAAATTTCGGATTGCCGGGTCGTCATCAACCACAAGGATTTTTACAGGGGCCATGACCACAAGTTTGCTTGAAGAATTAGGCAAGAATATTCAGCCATAATAATAGAAAACTGGATACAAATCTCGAAAACATTGAGCTTTTAATAGTTATAGCCCTATTTATAACCTACGCAAAATTTCAGGCAATAAATCTCCAGGAACTTTGGATAAGGCTAAATTTTGGCCTGGCAGCCCACATTCACTATAGAAAGCTCTAATCGTTTTGACAATATAGCTCAATGCTGTTTGCCGAGAATCAGCAGCTTGGGAGTTTGCCGCGGCTTGCAAGTTGAGTTTATCCCCATATGTTAACCCTTTGTCATTGAGATGTTGTCCCCATTCGGCACACACTTGCAACTGGTGGTGCAGTGCTGCTTCTAGATGGCTTGTCTGTGCGACTTTGTTAGCGGCGAAATCTGGGTCGGTGGCTAGTTGATAGTGGGCTAGTCCGAGATTGTTGCGGGCGGCCAAGGCGTCAAAGGTGAGTTGGGTGCGATCGATCTCTCCGGCGATATCCAGGGCGGCTTCGTAGGCCGTAATCGCCTGCTGCAATGATTCCGTCCGCGCTCGTTTCTGCTGAAACTGGTTAGCCAAATGCCAATAAGCAGTACCGAGATTATTGTAGGTGGCGGCGGCTGCTGCGGGTACTAATTCTCGGGTGCGGTATTTCAATGCTTCGCGGTAGGCGGAAATCGCCCTGACTAGCAGGGGTTCTGAGGGTTCGTGCTGGGCGAGGTTCCAGCAGGCGGTACCGAGGTTGTTTTGTACTCCGGCATAGTTGAGGGGTTCTCGTTCGGGACTGTAACAGGAGAGGGCTTGGGTGTAAGCTGCGATCGCACTTTTGAGATATACGATCGGCTCACCATCTTGAGCTAAATTCCAGTATGCTGTCGCCAAATTATTCTGAGCAGCAGCGTACTGCTGAGGTTCCTCGGCGGGGTCTAGATCCAGCAGCGCTTGTTGGTAAGCTGCAACTGCGTGCTGCAAGTTCTCTGTCTTGTCTCGATAGCGGGCTAAATCGGCAGAGGCGATTCCCAAATTTTTGTTTAATCTAACGCGGGTTTGGGGTACGGTTTCGGCATCTGTTCGGTTCAAACCTTCAAGGTAGAGGGCGATGCTGCGTTCAAGACAGGATACCGGATCTGAGGCGTTGAGCGCATTGGTGCGATCGCGCGATAGCATCCAGTAGAGAGTGCCGAGATCGTTAAGCAGATCGGAAATTGGCGGTAGGCTGTTGGACTCCTGGGCGTACTGAGTTAAGTTTTCTGTCAATTGAGCAATCAGCCGCGCGCATTCCTCAGTTAGTGGTTGATTTTGCTGCGAGTTGGCGTCAACTTCGAGATACGCAATCACTTGTTCGATCGCGCGAATGGCGATTGTCAGGTTTTGCTCTGAAATGTCTCCGCCCAAAATGCGATCGCGGTAGTAATTTCCCAAACCGTGATAAGCCAAAGCCAATGCTTCGGAACAACACTGATGTTCTTGCAGCAGTTCGATGTATTGCAGGGTTTGCAGCGGCAGAAAATTCTCCTCTGATGCGGGATTATTTTCGGCTTCCAAATCCTCAGAAGCCGCTGCTAGCACCAAATCTGCCAGTTGGACGGATTTAGAATCTGGCGCTGGGGACGGGGGATGAGAAATTGGGGATTGTTCATCATCTGCCAATGGGACGGATTTAGAATCCGACGCTGGGGACGGGGGATAGGAAATTGGGAATTGTTCGTCGGGAATTGGGGATTGTCCAGACAAAGAAGGGATTAAAAGTTTGTTGCCAAAGTCTCCGCTGTCCCGCAGGTTTCGCAAGTCTCCTGAGTTCCCGAAGTCATCAAAGTGCCCGAAGTCTTCCTTAGCTGGAGTTGGTTCGCCTTCAAACTCAAATACTCCGGTTCGCCAGTGCCAAAATTCCGGGGCCGATTGTTCGATCGAACTTAGCCAGGGACGCGACACCCACAGCAACAGAGTAGACTCGCACATTTGCAGGTTTGCTTCGATGTCCCTCAAATAGCTGAGGAATGACCACTGCACGGCTGCTGACTGCCTGGTCAGGTGTTCTGCCCCGATAATTTGAAATCCCGGCAAAGGGCTGTAGCTGCCTCTGTTTTGCGGCGGTGGGTGTTGGGTCAGCCACGCGGCGATCGAAGCCCAAGGATTTGGATCGCTCAAGTCGAGTTCCAAACTGACAAATCGCGGGTAGTTGATCGGGGAGCGAGGATCTGAGCCTGCGCTCTCTGCGGCTAATTCTGTCTGCAAGCGGGCTGCCAGACAGTCCCGCAAGCACAAGTCGTCGCAGGCGGCAATAAAAATTTGACGGCGTAAATTGAGGTCGATCGCCTGTTTCAAGCGTTGATAGATCAGCTTGTTTGAGCTAGAAACTTTTTGGGAAGGAATAGACATCAGGATCAGCCGATTTTAGATTTTAGATTTTAGGTTTTAGGTTTTAGATTTTGGATTGTAGATTGTAGAGTTGAGAGTTGAAATCTCGATCGCTCATACCTCACAACTAAGCCCCGAAGGCAGTCAATCGATTTTAGATTTTAGAATTTAGATTTTAGATTGAAGCCTTGACCCCACGGATAAATTCGGGGGCTCCTTTATCGGATACAGGTTTTTTATTTCTGGATCCTGAGTCGGCTTTCGGAATGAATCCGGGGGCTTGTATCCTGGATGCTTGATTGTCAATCGCACCGATGATGACTAAAGGATTGTAGATTTTCAATTGGCAATTTTATGTGGGCGGCGAACCAGTGTGATTAAGTGCAACCCAAGTCCCTGAACCCGACAGCCAAGAGGAAAACACCAAATTTATGCTTGTCTTATTTAGCTTTCCAGCTCGCTCGGCACGCTTCAGGATTGTCGCAACTACCTGCTTTTATTGAAACACAAAAACCATGTTTCCTTGGGAAAGGAAAACATGGTTTCTCGAAGGATTATTTAAAATTGCGATTTGAAGCAGCTTTGAGTCTCAGCCCAGTTTTCAGACGGAGGCAGCCACAAACACCAAACCAGCGACCAACATGGCTGCTGCAATACCCATGATGATGTAGTTGCGTTGCTGATTTTTGTTGGGAGGTACGGCTTCATACACCTTCGGCTCTTTAGCAAAGTTGTTCAGGCGTCCATCGTCATCTTTGATGTAAGGCATCAGTCACAATCCTTAATATTTTTGATGCTTACAACTCTACCAAAAAAGCGCCCAGGAAAATTCAGGAATTTATTTGGATGTGACAGTGCCTGTTTGGGGGGAAGAGGCGATCGCGTAATCTTTGATCGGCATTCTGCCTGCTAAGTACGCCATCCGCCCCGCTTCTGCTGCCATTCCCATTGCTTTTGCCATTGCCGGGGAATTTTGGGCATTGGCGATCGCGGAATTAATCAAGAGTGCATCGGCTCCCATTTCCATTGCTCTGGCTGCTTCGCTGGGCGTTCCGATTCCCGCATCGACAACCACAGGAACATTTACCGTGTCAATAATTATTTGAATGTTGGCAGCATTGTTGATCCCTTGCCCGGAACCGATGGGCGAACCTAAAGGCATGACTGTCGCACAACCGACTTCTTCGAGGCGTTTTGCCAGCAGGGGATCGGCATTGATGTAGGGCAAAACGGCAAAACCTTCTTTGACTAATTGTTCTGCAGCTTCCAAAGTGCCGATCGGATCTGGCAGCAAATATTTAGCATCGGGAATCACTTCTAATTTGACAAAATTATTGTCTTCTTGCCCTAAAAGTTTCGCCATTTCCCGCCCTAAACGAGCTACTCTAATAGCCTCATCCGCAGTTTGACAACCTGCAGTATTTGGCAGCATCCAGATTTTAGTCCAATCGAGAGCCTCTGCCAATCCTTCATGGCCGGGAGCATTTGTTTGCACTCGCCGCACAGCCACGGTAACAATTTCGCACCTGCTAGCGTTGACGCTTTGCTGCATTTCTGCAATACTGCGATATTTTCCCGTCCCCGTCATCAAGCGAGAATGAAAAGTTTTGCCTGCGATAACCAGAGGTTGATCGGAGATAGTTAGGGGTGGCGCTATGTGTCCGTGTTTTGGGTCTCCAAAAATAGCATATTCTAGCCCCTTTTCCCATTCTTCTCTGCCTCCGAGCATATTTTCTAGCAGCCAACCTTCTTTATTGGTTAGTTCGTCCCGAGTTACTGCGTAGAGGATCTCTCCAACAATAATCAATCTTGCATCCCGCGGCATATTATTTTTTATACCGCTATTTACGATTTCTTCAAATTCTTGAAAAACGCTGCCCATTTTCCCATTCCTCTCTAGTAATTTTTAGAACAGATTGGTTGTTGAAAACCAAAATGATAGTTTGCATGAGATGCTTAACATCCCAATATATTGCTTGCCTGATGCCTTCGTCTATCTCTCGAATGTCGTAAATTTCTATATTTACGTGAAAAATGACTGCATTTGCACTTTGATTTTTGGCTTTTCCAAAGCCTTCTTGTACTCTATTTTTTAAATTACTCGACTCTTTTGTTAATTCCTTAAATTCGCAAATTTGACCGTCAATCTCAGCATCTGGAGTTTTCGTTCCAGACGGTGCTTGCTCGCTCAAAAGTCTAACTCTCTTTCCCATTTTAGCCAAAACTTCAGCGACAAAACTTTCGGAATTATTAAGATTATGGTCTTGGTGGACGAGCACAAATCCGCCCGCTATCTCATCAAAATAATATCGCCGATATTCTGGGTCGGCATTTTCGTAGATGGCTCTGCTTGTCTCGATATATTCTGAATTCACCGTTACTATACTCTCAATGGACTCGGATCGGGTAGAGTTAAAGGTATGAAATCAACTGTTGAGCAACTGGCTAAAATTGGAATATTTGCCAGCTTAAACCAAACTGAATTAGAGCGATTGCAAGAACATACAGCTATTCGGACTTACCGACAGGGAGAAGTTGTGATGTATGAGGGCGATCGCATACCCGAAAAATTATACACTCTTTTGAGCGGTTCTCTGCGGGTTGCAAAAACAGCGGCGGCGGGCAAAGAAACAATTCTCCGCACTTTATTTCAGGGAGATATTTTTGCTGCACCTGCTTTGCTAGGCAACGGCATTGCCCCCGCAACGGTGACTGCAGAAACTGATGTGGAAGTTCTTACCACAGAACGGGAAGTTTTGCTAGCAGCAATTCGGGAAAATCCTGAGATTGCCTTGCGAATATTGGCGGTGTTTAATCAGCGGTTGCAGCAACTGCACGAGACTGTGCACGGTTTGGTATCGGAAAGGGCGATCGTGCGACTAGCCCGATTTATTCATTACTTTGGCGTGGAGCAAGGTACGAAGATTGCGGATAATAGTGTATGTTTAGAAAAACGTTTTCCCTACTATCAAATCGCTCGCAGTATTGGCATTACCTACGAAGAATGCGTGCGGTTATTTAAGAAAATGAAGCCGTTTGTATCCTATAGTCGAGGCGGTAAAATTATTGTATTGGATTGGGAAAAGTTGGAGGATATCGCCTCTGGAGATGAAATAGACTAAATGTTAAAATCCCCATTCTTGTAGGAGTGGGTTTCACAAACAATATTTGACTGCTACTCACTATATAAAACCGCCCCCACAATCTGTGAATCGGGGCGGGTTTATGAGATTATTGATTTTAGGCAAGTATGAAACCCGCCCCCCAAGCAATATTGAGGAAATTAATTCGCCTCGGAAAGTGTCAAAATAAACGCCAAATTTTCTTCGGCTTTCAAAGCGTGAAGAGCTTGACCGGGCATGAAGACAAATACCCCCTGTTCCAAAACAATATCCTTGCCTTCAAGAGTCAAAATACCCTTTCCTTCGAGTACATTAACTGTGGCATTCCTTGCTGAAGAGTGTTCCGAAATTTCGGTTCCTGCTGCCAGACAAAATAAACTGTACTGACAATTCTTGTCTTTGACTAAAATTTTGTTCAGCACTCCGGCGGCGGGATATTCAATTGCGTCTCGGAGTTGGATTGCTGAAGATTGTAGCGGTAAAAGAGTAGTAGTCATAGTTTTTGACAATTAATTAATTTGGTCACAAGTCTCGAATTTATCAGTGGCTTCACTTTCTTCAATCGAAAATCAAAAATCGATTAATTTAGTCAGGAACCCTCGGATTTATCAGTGGATTCACTTTCTTCAATCGAAAATCAAAAATCGAAAATCGAAAATCGATTGAGTCGGTTAAGATGGTTTTTTGGCAGAGATAACGATGTAGCCTAAATCCTGTTGGTAATGCTGGAAAACTCGGCGCATTGCTAAGATACGATCGCGAATTTGCGATCGACTTAATATATTCCACAAAATCCGCACAGTACCGACAAACCCTTCATCTTGCAGCATTCGCGACAAGTTGAGGAGCCCCATCGCCCCGGTTTGACACTTTTCTACTTGCAAACCTGCGTTTTGGTAAACAGCAATCCAGCCAGACTCAGACAAAGGCGTTGAATTGACGCGAATCACTTCTGATAAAGCTTTGTGAATTTCTGATTCTCGGTTTTTAACTAAAAGTTCGTGAGAGAGAAACTTGCCGCCTGGTTTTAAGCGATCGCAAATTCCCGATACAATTTTAGCTTTCCCCGACGGCGACTGCATTGTCAGAATAGCTTCAGCCAACACCCAATCAAACTGTTGGGAAATCTGATCCAAGTGAAAAATATCTCCTTCCACAATTTCCACTCGATCGCTCAAACCTGCTGCTGCAACATTAGCACGAGCGCGGGCCACACTGTCGGGATTTTTCTCAACTCCCACTACTTTTACGCCAAAACGTTCAACAAGGGCGATCGAACTATATCCAAAACTAGCAGCCAACTCCAAAACAGTCTCCCCAGGCTGAAAATCCGCCCATTCAAATAACTGTTCCGTAGCAAATTTCCCCCCCGGCCTCAGCATTTTCTTACCCGCCGCGGCCAGAACTTCATGTCCCGGTGCAGTCTTAAAATTGAGAGCAGTATTGGTCATTAAATTGACCTCCTATTTAATCTTACTCTCAGTTTGCCAAATTTTCCCAAATCTTTCTATGATCTAGCTCATATTCAAATTATCGTAGGCTAACGAACCCTACAATATCAGGAATTATACCATGTCCGCCCCTCAACAATTCGGACTGTTTTTGATTACCAACACGGAATCTAACAACCAACGAAAAAATTGATGGTTTTAGGACTTACGCAAAATTTCCACATCAGCGGGACAATCACGGGGATTATCCCTACAAACATCCGATTAAGAAACAATTGTCTCATTCCGCTCTTTAAAACATTGCTGCAACACAGAAACAGGCAGCTCCTTCAATTGACCCGATCGCACAAATTCAGCATAAGTATCAGCCTCTATTGCCTCCAAATCCCCTTCGAGTTTGTGGATAGTCATCTGCCGCAGTTCAGGAGATCGATCGTACATTTGATTGATTTCTGCTTGCAGCAAGTTTAATTTTTCTTGAAGCTGACTCACGAGATGATTAGAAAACTCAGGCTCGATTTTACGATCACTCGATACTTCAGATAGATGCTTGAGAACCCGATTGAGAGCAACACGTTGGGCGATCGCCTCCAGATACTCCTGGCGGAACTCCTGGTTGCTCAACAACCCCAGTTTTTCCAGCAGCGCCTTGGTGGTTAAACCTTGTACTAGCAGCGTAAATAAAACTACACCAAACACGATCGCAATAATTTTTGGTCGATCGGGCAGAACATGGGGTACGCTCAAAGCTAAAGCAATCGAGACAGAACCCCGCAATCCTCCCCACCAAATTACAGTTTGATCGGGCAATGAAATTTCACAGTGTCCTAACCAATTGCTCAACCATCCTAAACCAAAAATAGCGATCGCTCGCGTCACAAACATCGCCACTACAGTTATGCCAATCACTCCTAAATTCGTTCCCAAATCAGCAAACCTCATCTGATCGCCAATCAGCAGGAACATGATCGAATTTACAAAAAACGCCAAAAAATTCCAAAATTGTGTTACCGCAAGTCTGGTACTGGGTTGCATACCGATACGAGAGCCGAAATTTCCAAATATCAAGCCCATCACCACCACACCAATCACCCCAGAACCACCCAATTCCTCAACTATTATATAAGTGCCGTAGGCTGAAACTAAGGTTAACGATTGCTCCACCAAAGGTAAATCAAATGGTTGAGTCAGATAAGAAACTCCAAAACCGATTAAACTGCCGACAACAACCCCAATTCCCACAAAAGCTAAGAAACGCGCAATCAGAATTGGGATGCCAACTTCATCAGTCCCTAGAGAGAATCCCACCAAAAAACTAAAGGCAACAATAGCAATGCCATCATTAAATAAACTCTCTCCCTCCACCAGCAAAGCTAGGCGTTTTTCAACTCCCAGTTCTCGGAACAATGCAATTACAGAAACAGGATCTGTAGCAGATATACTAGCTCCTACCAACAGAGCGATCGCTAAAGAAACTCCCGCTATTTGGTTGAGAGCAAAAGCCACGCCAGCAACAGAAATAACAACACCCACAACCGCATAAAGAGCGATCGGCACTAAATCCCGCTGGAGTTTAGGCCATTCCAAATTCCAAGCAGCTTCAAACAAAAGAGGTGGCAAAAAAATCAACAGAATCAGTTTTGGCGAGAGCGACACCAATCGCACATCTATAAAAGCCAAACCCAACCCAACAATTACTAAAAGCAGCGTGTAGGGAATTTGGCGCAACCAGCCCCATATTTGCGGCAGCACCGCCACACTTAAGGAAACTAATAGCACTAAGAGAAATTGCTTCAGATTGCCCTCTATAGTCACTTGGTTAATTAGAGTTTCTGGGGTCATATAATTAGGAATAAAATAGTTAAGGATTCGGTTTGGAGCGGGACTTATTCAGCGTCGATCGCCGCACTTCTTCAACTTGACTCACTTGAAAAATCAAGGTAAATGGTTGACCCATTTCTTTTTCGACAAATGCTTCTAAAAGCTGAACCTGTTTGGGTGTCAAAGCTTCGCTGCTGCGAACAATCAGACGCACTTCCGGGGGTTTCGTCAACCAGTTAGTATCAGTTGCAATCAGTTCCACCCGTTGAAAAGTAATAGTTCGGTTAAGCAAAGCCCGCTTCAGACTGGCTTCAAGTTGCGCTTGCTCGATCAATTCCGCAAAACTCACGCCCAGAGGAATTACAAGTATAGCCGTCAATGCTAGCGCCCAAAATATGGCTTTACGGGCGCGATGCAGGGGGGTGTAGCCGGCCATCAAAAAGGTTAGCATACAGGAGAGAGTAATTCCCAGCAAATTAGTAAGATACAGGAGGCTTGCTCCCAAACTGAGCGACCAATTAGCTTGAGATAAGCCTAAACCTATAACACAAATTGGTGGCATGAGAGCCACGGCGATCGCAGTTCCCGCCAGAGTAGCAGAAACTTTGGGCTGAACTTTTGCATAGCCACTGATTCCCCCAGCGGCGATCGCAATTCCTAAGTCTAGTAATGTAGGTTTAGAACGAGCTAAAACTTCGCTCCCAAAGTCGGGAATTTGTACCAAAGCGCCCAAAAAACAAGCTAGAAAAATTGCTAGCCCCGTCCCGACTGCTAATGCAACTAAACCTTTGCGGAAGATGATAACGTTACCTTCTACCGCTCCAAATGCTAACCCTCGGATTGGCAACATCAGAGGCGCAATGATCATAGCACCGATAATGACGGCTGCACTGTTGGCAAGCAGTCCAAAGGTGGCAATTATACAGGAACCGAGAATTAAGACAAGATAGTTAATATCTAGAGTTGATTCTTCCAACAAGTCAACTCGTATTTGCTTTAAATGCTCTCGAGGAATCCTGCTCCTGGTGAAATATTTAAGACGGTCTCGAATATTGTTGAGCAAAATAATCTCCTTAATCGGGGGCTTGTATCTCTATGCAGGTGCGGTTAGTCGATTTTAGATTTTAGATTTTAGATTCGAGATTTTAGATTTTAGATTTACTCCCCAAATTTTAGATTTTAGATTTTAGACTCGATATTTTAGATGGGAGATTTTCAATTTACTCCACAGATGAATCTGGGAGGTAGAATAAGAGTCTAAAATTTGGGCTACTCACGACAAGAGTCGGGGGCTTGTATCCCTGTGCAGGTGCAGTCAAAAGAATCAAAATCCCAGCCCACAAGTTTTCGATGATGTCCCAGAACTCTAAAGCAATTGCCGCCCCAGTAATACCCAGCAGTTGCATCAAATCCCCTGCCTTGAATGACAAGATCGCGATGAATAACGCGATCGGCAATAATTGATTTATAATCAAGATATATACTCCACCCCAATCATACCGAATCATGCTCGCAGAAGCAAACGCGACACTTTGGCCTAGTCTAATTACTGTTTCAGCATTAATTCTCTACTTCGTTGTTACCATCAACGTCGGCAGAGCTAGATTCAAATACAAAGTTTCTCCCCCGCAGATGACAGGAAACCCCGACTTTGAGCGAGTGGTGCGAGTTCAGCAAAATACCTTAGAGCAAATGATTCTATTTTTGCCCTCGCTGTGGCTGTTCTCGCAATTTATCAGCCCAATTTGGGGCGCAGGTATCGGTGCAGTTTGGATAATTGGACGCATTTTGTTTGCTTGGGGTTACTATCAAGCTGCCGAAAAAAGAGCGGCAGGATTTGGCATTAGTACCTTAGCTACTTTAGTTTTGCTTGGTGGGTCTTTAACTGGCATAATTATGTCGCTGCTTAAGGTTTGAGCGTAACTTCCGATCGACATAATTGTTTTTTTACTCATTTCCAGGCTCTGCCTGGTAACGCAGATCCGCAGGCTCTGCCTCCAATTTTCCTGCTGAAAAAGCGAGGCAGAGCCTCTCGACAGCGGTTCCCTGGCAGAGTCTGGGAACCAGTTAAATGTAATAAATGTTAGGAGTCAATATGTCAGAAACCAACAAACCCGTATTTGAAATTAACCCGCAACTTTTTCAGCAGCTTGTCGAGTGGCAAGAAAAACTTGAACGAGAAGATGAATTAGTAAGCGAGTCAGAAAACGAGAAACCAACTGAGGTACAAAATCCTCCCGACAGTGATGAACAGCACTCTCAAACAGATAATTTCTAGCTGGTGGCTAGCAGCATCTTTGGGATTTCCGGCTGCTGTCTCGGCTCAATCGCTGACAACCAGCCAAATTCAGCAAGTCAATAGCGGTTTGTTTCGTTCTAACTCTCAAGATTTCTTTCAGCAAGGAAATCGCCAACTGGAAAGAGAAATCGCAATTTTGTTGCAAAAAAATGTCGCTTCCGAAGACCGGATTCTGGAGATTGATGAAAAATTGCGCCCTCAGCTTTGCAGACAAGAATTTAAAATATCGTCGTCGCATTCTGATACAATAAGTGCTGCTCAGATTGCTGATTTTCAGACCCAATTAAAAGACATTTGCAGAGAAAATTAAAATGAAAGTGAGGTCAATATTCAAAGTTTAGTGCTAATGGATAAAGAGGCAATGGCAAAGTTAAAAACAGTCATGCTGGAAGCGGAAACCGTTGCTCATTTGGCGGCAATCATTATTGATTACACTCATGAGGAAATAATGATAGTTTTTCAGGAGCTAGAATGGGAAGAGCAGGCTAGAATTAAAGATATTTGGAAGACTGTTAGTTAAAGTAGATTGGCCAAAATCAGAGGTTTTAATTTTTAACCGCAGATGTAAGCCGATAGACGCAGATGAACGCAGATTGAATTTTGTTAGTGTTCGCTGTGTAGAACAATCTTAATTTGTACACAGCGAACAATGATATCAAATCCGTTAGCATCGGAATAGTAAATTCGAGTTCACTGTTGACTGTTCACGGCGTCAACAGTCAACAGTCAACCGTCAACATCACCTGACGGTGTTACCGGAAATGATATGACATTTCTAAACTAGGGATTCGAGGCAGAGTTGGCGGAAATGATCGCCCCGTTGCTCGAAGTTTTGGTATTGATCGAAGCTAGCACAGGCTGGAGAAAGCAGCACTACTTTAGCATGATTTTGTTTGCCTAATTCTGCTGCTCGCGGGATTGCTCGTTCCATTGTTTCGACTATTTCCCAAGCGTTGTAATTTGCTTGTTCGAGCCGATCGGCAAAAATACCTGCCGCATCCCCAATTAGCAACACCCCAGCAGCTTTCGCCTTGATTGTATCAATCCATGCGCGATCGTCCCCTTCTTTGGCGTCGCCGCCCGCAATTAAAATCGCCGGTGCGCTTACAGAAGCCAACCCGACTTGGGCGGCGTCATAATTAGTAGCTTTGCTGTCGTTGATGAAATCTATGCCTTCCCAAGTGCAGATGTGTTCGAGGCGGTGCGAAACTCCGGGGAATTTAGCGATCGCCCGGGCGATCGCACTTTTATCTATCCCCGCCAAATTAGCCGCCGCCACCGCCATTAACAAATTCTGCAAATTGTGTTCTCCCACCATCCGCAAAGAATCAGCAGGCAGAATTTTCTCGGTTTGAGCTATTACCCAACCGTTTTCGATGTACGCTCCAAAAGTGCGATCGCCCAACAGTTCTTTTTCACCTTTCACACTCGTCCAGCACGCATCCGGCCAAACGTCAATTCCTTGCTGCCGCAAATAAGGATCGTCGCCGTTAATTACTTGCAATTCAGACTTTTTCAGCAAATGCGCTTTAATGTTGTAGTAATTTTCTAAAGTTTTGTGGCGACTGAGGTGATCTGGCGTCAAAGTCGTCAAAACTCCGATGCGCGGCGCTACAAACGGCGAGGATTCTATTTGATAGCTGCTGATTTCTGCGATTACCCAATCCGGCTGTTTTTCTGCTAAAGCTAATTCGCACGCAGCATAACCAATATTGCCACAAGCGGGAGCGTAAAGCCCGGCCTCTGCAAAAATAGCAGCAATTAAAGCAGTAGTAGTAGTTTTGCCGTTAGTGCCGGTAATTCCCACCCAAGGAGATTTGAGGTAACGCCACGCGAGAGCCATTTCTCCGATTGTTTCAATGCCTAACTCTCTGGCGCGCACTAATGCTGGAATGTCCCAGGGAACGCCCGGACTTACTACTATTAATTCTATAGATTCGACTGGTTCAAAAGATTGACCTAACTCAACTTTAATGCCTTCGTTAGCAAATTCCTGTTGCTGTTCGAGCAAATTTGGGGAAGATGAGCGATCGCTCAGCGTTACTTCCCATCCTTCGCGTTTTAGCAGTCTGGCGGCGGCAATTCCTGATTTTCCTAGTCCAATGATATGAGCGATCGGCATAAGTTGTGTGTGATGGAGCGAACTTACCTGGTTTTATAAGTTTATATCTTAACCTTTTGTTTGCCATCACTCATTGGCAATTAAGCCTAATTGGAAAGCTTTAATGTTATTTTGATCGAGATTTTTAATAAGTACGTTTCTCAAGTTGGTTTGCCCGCTGGCCCCCTCGTTTTCCCCAGACCCGCCAGGGGTTGAAAACCCCTGTCTAACAGCTAAAGTCAGTTAAAAATGACTGAAAAGCTTGGTATGTATGCGTTTCAGTCCTCATAGCGAGGACTTTCGCTTTGAGACGGGGGTTTCAACCCCCAGCGGACTGAAAAGTATGGTATGTCAGGGTTTCAGTCCTCATAGCGAGGACTTTCGCTTTGAGACGGGGGTTTCAACCCCCGGCGGACTGAAGCGGAGGTGTTCAACCCCCGGCGGACTGAAGCGGAGGTGTTCAATCCCAGGCGGACTCAAATCTTGTCAATTTTAACTTTTTACGATCGCCCCAAAGTCAGCCAACACCCGCGCGTGATTCCGCAGCAAACCCAGTAAATTCAACCGATTGCGCTTAATTTCCGGGTCAGAATCCATCACCAAAACGCTTTCTGGCCCGTCGAAAAAGTTGCTGACAGTCGGAGCAATTTCCGTCAAACTATCTACTAACTGCTGGTAATTGCGAGTTTGTTTGGATAGCAGAGTTTGCGGCACTAACTGCACCACTGCATCGTAAAAAGCTTGTTCGGACGACTTTTGAAATAACTCCGGTTTCACCGCCGTTTTCGGTTCCAATTCAACTTTATCCAAATCACCTTGAGCCGCCAAACGAGTTGAACGGTTGACTGTTTCGTAAATCAGATCCAAAGTCTGGTTATTGCGGATTTGTTGTAGGAAAAGTGCTCTTTCCAGTGCGTCCAACAAATCTCTCAATGCTCGTTCAGTATATTCTGGGTCGTTTTCTCCCAAAACTGCATTTACCAAATCGTAATCTACATTCTTTTCTTCTTGCAACAAAGTCCGAATTCTTTGCAAGAAAAACTCGTATAACTGATCCAGCAACTCCGCCGAGGTTTGCGGGCGGGCTGCCGTAAATTCTGCAACAACTTCTGCGAGCAACTTGTGCAAGTTGAGTGGCAACTGAGCCGCCCAAATAATGTTAGTTATTGCATTGGCTGCGCGGCGCAAAGCGAAGGGATCGGATGAACCAGTCGGCAACATTCCCAAACCGAAGATGCTGACTAATGTATCTAATTTGTCGGCTATTGCGACAACTTGACCTGTGAGAGTTTGGGGCAAATTGTCGCCCGCACCTTTGGGCAAATAATGTTCAAAAATCGCTGTGGCTACTTCTTCCGATTCGCCACTTGCTAAGGCGTATTTCTGCCCCATGATTCCTTGCATTTCGGGAAGTTCGTAAACCATTTGGGTTACGAGGTCGGCTTTGCAAAGTAAGGCTGCTCTGGCTATATCACCTTGCTCTTCCTCTGGGATTTGCAGTTGATTGACAATTAAACTGGCAATCTTGCACAGCCGATCGACCTTTGCGCGCACTGTCCCCAAATCTTCCTGGAAAGTAACTTTTTCCAACTTGGGCAAATAATCCTCTAGAGGCTTTACTAAGTCTGCTTTGTAGAAAAACTGACCGTCTGCCAATCTTGCCCGCACTACTCGCTCGTTACCGGCGGCAATAATCGAGGCTTTAGCGGGCTCTCCGTTGGAAATTGTAATGAAATAGGGCAGAAGTTCGGGATAATCGGGGCTTTTGAGGATGGGGAAATACCGCTGGTTTGTAACAATAATTGTGGTGATTACTTCCGGCGGCAATATCAAAAATTCCTCGTCAAATTTACCGACAACTGCGTTTGGCCATTCTACTAAGTCGGTGACTTCTTCTAACAAATCTTCGGTAATGTCGGCGTAACCGCCTTGTTTTGTTGCTGCGGCTTCTACTTGTGCTTTAATTTGATTTTTGCGCTGGGTTCGATCGACCTCCACGCAAGCAGCCCGCAGACACTCGACATAATCCTCGGCTTGGGGAATCGAAACCCCCCCCGTCCCCCCCTTGCCAAGGGGGGGTGTAGGGGGGGTGTATAACACCCGGTGTCCTTGGGAAATTCGATCGCTCTTGACCGTATCCGAACCGCTCACCAATGTAATTGGCAGTACAGTATCATCTAACAGTGCCACCATCGATCGAATCGGGCGCGGAAACTTCAAATCTCCGTCGGCCCACCGCATAAATCTTTTGCCTTCTAACTTATTAATCCACTGCGGCACAAGTTCTGTCAAAATATCCGCACTCATCCGCCCCGGAATCTTTTTGAGCACAAACACAAAATCGCCTTTATCGGTAGCGCGAACTTCCAAAGCATCAATTTCTACGCCCTGCTTTTTCGCAAAACCTTCGGCTGCTTTCGTCGGTTTGCCATCTTTAAAAGCCGAACTCGCGGGTGGGCCTTTTACCTCTTCTTCTCTATCTAATTGCTGAACTGGCAGTCCTTTCACGAGAACGGCCAAACGCCTCGGAGTAGCGTATACATTAATAGAGTCATTTGTCAAGGATTCTTCTGCCAGCGTTGCAGGTACAAGTCGCTGCCACTGCTGGACGCTGCTTACGACAAAAGAGGCGGGCAATTCTTCTGTACCGAGTTCTAATAAAAAGTTAGGCATATCGCACCGTAATGGAATTTTGTTTAGGGTAATTTAAGGTAATTTATCCGATCGCGCGATCGTATATCTCAAATATCTGAAAAATACTCAAAAATCCAGGATACCACGTAAAATCGGGGGTGAAAGACAAATAGCTCAACAGCTCATGACCTTGGCGGAAAGACTGGCACAAGATTGGAAGTCACGACTTGAACAAGATTGCCCGGACGAAAATTCTAGCACCCGCGAGAGTGTTGTCCGCTGGCTGTTGGGAGACAAGCCCGAAAGATTTGACACTCTTAGCCCAACTCAATTGTCTGTCGCCTCTGGGGCGATCGACTTTTTATATCGAATTTTGATTTCTCGGTATCTGGGAGTACCGCCAGAAAAAGCTTACCGCAACTTGATCGGGCGGCTGGGCGGTTTGGTTGTGCTCCGGCAAAAAATCCAAGCGTGGGTTTCGCTGAGTCGCGACAGACAGCGGAGTGCGGTGGAGGTACTGCAAGAAGTGATTCAGGAAATGCTCAATTCCGATCGCTACCTGCAGCAGCAAGTCGCCTGGATAGCCGAATGCACCTCAGACAGACGCCTGCGAAATGCTTTGCTGCTAGCGAGCACAGAAGAATACTGCTTGCGGCCGATCCGCAACCAGCCGCTGCTGGTGTACCGTTTTGTCAACTACCTGCGGCGTGCTCAGCGGGGGGGGTTGACCCAAGTGCCTGCGGGAGATTGGGTGCGGCTGGTGTCGGAACAGGTTCTACCCGACGATACAGACGAACCGCTTAGTCTGCTAGACGAACAGGCGATGTCCGAGTATCGAGAAAATCAAGCTTGGGAAGAGCAGCAAACTCAGCGGCAGATTGTCCAACAAGAATTTGAGAATTACTTGGCCGCTGAAGTCGATCCGCTGGCTTCCCGGTGGCTGCAGCTTTACCTGCAAGGTCGTTCCCAAGAGGCAATTGCCGAGGATTTGAAGGTTCCGATCAAGCAAATTTACCGCTTGCGAGAAAAAGTCAGTTACCACGCGATTCGGGTTTTTGCGGTCAAACAAGCACCGGAATTAGTCGCCAACTGGCTGGAAACTTCGCTCAAAGAACACAGTTTGGGCTTGACTCCCGCTCAGTGGCAGCAATATTTAGAAAACCTCACGCCGGTGCAGCGGCAATTGCTAGAATCGTTGAAAGCAGGGAAAAGTGTAGAGACGATCGCATCTGAATTAAAGCTGAAAACCAATCAAGTCATCGGCGAGTGGAGCAAACTCTATTTAGCAGCTCAATCCCTCCGCAACGAGTAGATTGGTAATGGGTGGCGGGCAATTGCTAATTGTTAATTGGCAGTAGCATTTTTCAGAATCCCCGCTACAAATCAATTCCCTCACAGCAACAGATGACTCCGAGTTTCACCGTGGAAAACCGCGCGATGCCCCTTGTATCAAATCAGGTTAGATTGATCGAGATATTGTAGCGCTGGCATGACGATCGCGATCGGAGACGATCACAGCCCACTCTCTGAGGTAAGATACTAACAGCACGATCGACTTTTGAGGATTTTTTAACCAATCCTAAATTCAGCGGTTGCCCGTAAATTATCGGTTGTGGTGCATCTCTAATACTTGTGCATTAAAGATATAATTCTATTGTTGCCAGCCACGGGCATCAATATCGGGCGATCGATGATAGTGGGTCTAGACTGCGCTAGTCATCATCTAGTTCTCAATCTTTAGGTAGAATTTAAGGCTGCAATACAGAAGCGAGAAAATTCTGGGACTAAGGATTTTTCTTTAATAAAAGCTTCCGGTTGTTATGCCAATTCCTCCGTCAGGGAAGTTGCAGCGTTTAATTTTATCGCATCAGGTTGGTGCGTCGCGCTCGATCGCGCTTCCAACTACAAAGCAGCTAATGGTATATACATCTTCAACAGACTCCGCAGCTACAATGGACTCCGATCGAATATTTCACCTAATCGATACAGTTGTCCCCTTTGAAGCTTGCCTTTACTATCAAGTTTTGCCTTTATCTCTAGAAGGTAATCTGTTTAAATTGGGCGTAGTCGATGCCCAAGATGACTCCGCCTTGGACTACGTGCAGCGGATTTTAGCTTACATGAATTGCTCAGTCACAACAGAGCCAATTGCCTCGGAAACTCAGCGCTCGATGCTCTCAGCTTACTTGCTGCACGGGAACCAGCTCCGAGAACCGAGCCAGACAGAAACCGCCGCACCCCCAACACCCAAAAATCCCGCATCAGCAACTTCAGGCCCCAATGCAGCAACGCTGCTGTCTTTGCCAGAACCCTCGATGCCCGCCGCTCCTGAGCGGTTTAAACCTGCTATCGCTGAGGTTCCCCCGACACCGACACAGCTATCGGTTTTGAATGTCGAGGCCTTGCACTTGTCAAGCCCAGTCGAAGTTTTGACAACTTTGCCCGCGCCCCAACTGCTGGAAGAATTGCTCGGTAGAGTGCTGCGAGAGGGTATCGGCCGCCTGTTTTTTGAGCGGCACCAGTCCCAAGGTCGCATTCTTTGGAGTCAAGATGGCGTTTTGAAATCGATGCTCGAAGGTATCGATATCGTCCTTTTCCAAGAGGTCATTGACGAGTTGAAGCGGCTGACAGATATGCCTGTTTGCCCGGTGGAACAGCCCAAACAAGTCGAAGTTGAGCGCATATATCAAAACACTCATTTGCTGTTGCGCTTGCGGGTAATGACGGTGGGTGGCAAGGAAGAAGCCACCCTGCAAGTTTTGCGGGGGGCAGCTTTGAGGTTTTACCAGCAGCAGCAGTTGTCTACTTTGAGTCGGGACGCGCTGCGGCTGGCCGAAGAATTGCAGCGGAAAGTGAATCAAATTCGCGATCGAACTCGCCTTTCTCCTGTGCCTTTAGAGGGGTTGCCCGCTTTGGAACAGGTGGTTAGAAATGTTGACGACCAAATTGAAGCTTTGCTGCACGAACATAATCTCGATTAGCCATAATCAGCAATAGATCACTGTTTTGAATTTTTTTTAACTCATATCGTTTCCGGTTGTATCGGAATGATTTAACCGCAGAGGGCGCAGAGAACGCAGAGGGAGAGAATACAGAGAGGAATAATTCCAATGCTACCGGATTTGATATCACATCAAGTCGGGTCAAATAATAATAATTACGTTTGTAGTGAGGACTCAAGTCCAAGCGAGTTTTATGATAACTCAAGTCTTCACTACAAAACAATTTGATGGCAGTTGTGCGAGGTGACACAATATTATACAATTTCCCAAAAAGAATGCAACTGTATGCCCGTCATCTAAACCCTGGTAGTCATCATTCATTCCCAATCTAAAATCTAAAATCTAAAATCTAAAATGGTATTAGCCGTGCTCGAAAACATTGTTGTACTGCAATAAATCCAAACTCACAAAAACTGGCAAACACTGAAAACATTGCTGTGCAATTTCCCAGCGTTCTTCTCGCTGCAACATAGCAGTCAACTTTTGTTTAGCGCTCAGCAAATAGCGAACATCATTAGCGGCATAATTTAGTTGATCGTCCGAAAGATTAGTCGCATTTCCCCAGTCGGAACTTTGAGATGTTTTATTTAATTCTACCTTTTCGAGTTCTAGAATTAATTCTTTCAATCCGTGTCTGTTGGTATAAGTTCTAGCAAGTTTACTAGCTAGCTTGGTGCAGAAAACTGGTGCAATGTCAATACTTAAATTGTAACGCATTGTTGCCATATCAAAGCGCGCAAAATGAAATACTTTCTCAATATTTTCAGCTTCCATTAACTTCTTTAAATTCGGTGCTGCTGTCTGGCCTTTGGCAATCCGCACCACTGCAACTTTACCTTCGGGATTGCACAACTGCACCAAACACAAGCGATCGCGCCACGGCAGCAAACCCATTGTTTCCGTATCAACGGCGATCGCCTCTGCTGTCAAATAATAAGATAAGAGAGAATCGGGGATATCACGATCGCACACTTGAAAATCTGCAAATTCCATTATTAGTAATTTTTGAATGTTGAATGTTGACTGTTGACTGTTGACTGTTAACTGTTGACTGTTGACTGTTGACTGTTGACTGCCCTCTTCTCTCTTCCCTCTTCCTTCTTCCTTCTTCCTTCTTCCTTCCGCTTACCGACTGCGGACAAAAAGCTGAGTAAAATAATACTCGCCTTTGGCATTTTTCGCAATCCCAATACCTGTCACATTAAACTGACCTTCCATATTTTTGCGGTGGCCGTCACTTTTAATCCAACCCTCAACAGCATTGCGTACCGGGTCGCTGTAGCCGAAATTGTAAGCAAGATTTTCAGCTACACTTTGATAAGGAATAGTAATTGCTTTCGCCCGCCCTTCAAATCCATCGTGGCTGAAACTTACTTTACCCTTAGCCATATTTTCGCTGTGAATTCTGGCTATCTGAGTGATTCGCGGATCGATACTCAGCGGCGGCAACTTTTTAGATGCTCGGTATAGATTTATCTGTTGGTTAACCGCTTTTTCTAAGTCAGTAATAGCACTCGAAGCAACATTAGTATTCATGGATGTTTGTGGCAGCGATCGCGTAGGAATGGAGGTATCACACTTGGGCAGGATTGTCAACAATCCCAAGCAAATCGAAATCAAACCTTTGGACATGAAATCAAACGAGAAATAAAGTTAATTGTTACCATTAGTGTCAACTTAATGCCAAAAGTAGTATGAGTATACCGTCTGAGGATAAGCCTCTAGATCCCCCTCGCATACCCCCTACTCCCCCTTAATAAGGGGGACAAAAGATCGCTTCCAGTTCCCCCCTTATTAAGGGGGGCTAGGGGGGATCTAGACTTCGATACAAACGAGAGATACAAAGGATTTTAGTCTTAAGTTGACACCAATTAATTGTTACCAATTCCTACAGAGCGATCGCCCCACATTCCGCTAACCTAGATATTCAGAACCTTCGCTACAGTGTTCACGTCTTTATCGCCGCGTCCGGAACAGTTAAGCACAATGCGCGGATTGCCTGTTAGCTGCGGGCACAGAGTCTCTAAATAGGCGATCGCGTGAGCAGTTTCCAAAGCCGGAATAATCCCCTCCAACTGCGAAAGCCGCTGAAATGCTCCCAGCGCTTCTGCATCAGTTACGCTATAATATTCAGCCCTGCCGGCATCCTTCAAATAACTATGTTCCGGCCCCACACCCGGATAATCCAAACCCGCACTAATTGAATGCGGCTCGATTACTTGACCTTCATTATCTTGCAGCAAATAACTCATCGCCCCGTGCAAAACTCCCACACTTCCCTTAGTCAAAGTAGCAGCGTGTTTGTCTGTATCCACGCCTTCGCCGGCCGCTTCAACACCAATCAATCTGACAGTTTCTTCCCCGACAAACTCATGAAAAAGACCCATTGCATTAGAACCGCCGCCGACGCAAGCTAATAAAATATCCGGCAAACCACCCCACTTTTCCTGACACTGAGCCCGCGTTTCTTGACCGATTATCGCATGGAAATCGCGCACCATCATTGGGTAAGGATGCGGGCCCGCTACGGAACCGAGAATGTAATGAGTTGTTTCGACATTTGTCACCCAGTCGCGAATCGCTTCGGAAGTCGCATCTTTCAGCGTTCCCGTACCCGCCGCCACCGGCCGCACTTCGGCACCCATCAAGCGCATTCTAAACACATTTAAAGCCTGTCTTTCCATGTCGTGAACGCCCATGTAGACAACGCATTCTATACCGAAACGAGCGCAAACTGTGGCGGTAGCAACGCCGTGTTGACCGGCACCAGTTTCAGCAATTACGCGCTTTTTGCCCATACGTTTTGCCAGCAATGCTTGAGCTAAAGCATTGTTGATTTTGTGAGCACCCGTGTGGTTTAAATCTTCGCGTTTGAGGTAAATTTGCGGGCCAGTTCCGTCTGCTTTAGCGTAGTGTTCGGTGAGGCGTTCTGCGAAATACAACGGGCTGGGGCGGCCGACATAATCTTTGAGTAATTGTTGGAGTTGCTGTTGAAATTCCGCTTCGCTGCTGTATTTGTGGAAAGCGGCTTCTAGTTCAAATAAAGCCGGCATCAGGGTTTCGGGGACGTATTTGCCGCCGAATTGGCCAAATCTGCCGAGGGAGTCGGGGCGTTGAGTGCTGGTTTCGGTGGTGAGATGCAGGGGGGTGACTGTCATTTGATTTTAGATTTTAGATTTTAGATTTTTTAGATTCGCGGGTAAGCTAGAGGCTTGATGTCGATCGTACCAAATCGGTTGTGGACTTGAGGCGATCGAACAAATTTCATTATAATTCCTTGAACCCTTGACCGAAAGCATCCAGGATACAAGCCCCCAGATTCATCCGTCCAGAAATAAAAAACCTGTATCCGAGAAACTTGCCCCCCGAATCTATCCGTGGGGTCAATCCTTCAATTCTTTAATCTAAAATCTAAAATCTGAAATCTAAAATCGATTGACGGGCTAATACAATAAGTAGAAGATAGATGGCATTCCGAGCGATCGCAACCATACCCCAATCCGCTAAAACTAGAAATACCCGTAAAAAAAGTTCAAGCATCTTAACCTATGGCAGCATCCAAACGCAAAGATTCTGACAGTAAAACAACCGAGGGCAAACGAATAGTTTACTCCGAATTTGGCAACGTTGACAACTCCGCCGCCCTCCAACGGGGAGTTGCCGAAGTTCCCCCCAATCAACAAAACCTCAAAATCGAAGCATCCCGAAAAGGACGCGGTGGCAAAACAGTTACAGTCATCAGCGGCTTTCAGGGAAAACCCGAAACATTAGCAACTTTAGCCAAGCAGCTAAAAGCCCAATGCGGTACTGGCGGCACAGTCAAAGATAATGAAATCGAAATTCAAGGCGAACACAAGCAAAAGCTGCTAGAAATTATCACAAAGTTAGGCTACAAAGCTAAAATTAGTGGAGGGTAAATTAGTCAATATTCCTCAGTGTATGGGCGGGGCGGGTTTATGATATACTTAGTTTTCAACATAGATGGTTGGTAAAACCCGCCCCTACATCGCACAATTTATATTGTCGCGAATCAACCAGAAATGATATTACCAATTACCGCCAATTTTTAATGTACACTCGACCTTTAGCTCGTTTAATCGAACAATTGCAGCGCTTGCCCGGAGTCGGTCCAAAAACAGCCCAGCGGCTCGCTTTACATATTTTGAAGAGGCCGGAAGAAGAAGTGCAAGCCCTAGCTAAATCTTTAATTGATGCCAAACAACAAGTAGGTTTCTGTCAAGTATGCTTTCACTTATCTGCTGACCCTGTTTGCGAAATTTGCCGCAATACCAACCGCGACAGTCATACCATTTGTGTAGTGTCAGAATCCCGCGACGTAATCGCTTTAGAAAAAACGCGGGAATACATGGGTAAATATCACGTTGTTGGCGGCGTTATCTCGCCGATGGATGGAATTGGCCCGGAACAATTGAACATTCAACCGTTAGTGCGGCGCGTCAGCCAGCAAAAGGTTAAGGAAGTAATTATTGCTATTAGTCCCAGCGTGGAAGGCGAAACTACTACTCTTTATATCGGTCACTTATTAAAACCTTTTACCCTAGTGACGCG
The DNA here is from genome assembly GCF_036704705.1 of Microcoleus sp. K1-B1. Taxonomy (NCBI): domain Bacteria; kingdom Bacillati; phylum Cyanobacteriota; class Cyanophyceae; order Oscillatoriales; family Microcoleaceae; genus Microcoleus; species Microcoleus sp. K1-B1. Next base: position 55,330 of record NZ_JAUBSH010000010.1, read on the forward strand.
CATAGCTTTTGGTTTGCCGATGGGGGGAGATTTGGAATATGCCGATGAAGTTACATTGGCTCGTGCTTTGGAAGGAAGGAGGGAGTTGGATTAGTTATAAGTTGTCCCGCATCTAAATTGTGTTTTCGGGCGGGCGGGACGCCCAACCCCTACTTTCCACAAGAACTTGATCCAGCTTAATCGCTCTTTTTTTTACTCAAAGGGAAGATTTTTCTAATCTAGCCATTAGTTCTTCTATTGACAAATCCGGCAGTTGTGACAGCAATAGCGATAAGTTTTCTGGAGACAATGCGAGCAAATTTGGGATGAGATTGACGGTGTTTACTTCTAATTGACCAAAGCGCTTTCTCAAGACATTTTCGGCGATTAAAGTTTGTACTTGTTGTCTATCTGCTTGGGCGATTGGCAATGTGGATAATTGCACTAACAACATAGTGAATTCACCAACAGGTAAAGCCGAGACAGAGGAAAACAAGGCAATTGTCTTAGCGTCTAACTCTCCAAATCTGACTTGCAGAAAGTTCTGCAAAATCAACCGCTGTGCTTCTTCTCTTCCTTCTTCTCTTCCTTGTTGTGTGGCCTCATCTATTTTTTGTTGTAACAGAGGTACGAGCGCCATAACTAACTCCTTATCTTCCTGATTTCCTGGGGTACTAGCTGCTAAATTTACTTGCAGATTCGCTTGCAGGTTGTACAATAATTCTAGCGTACTAGCTCGTAAGGGACTATCCACAGGCAATCTTGTTAATTCCGCGATCGCCCCTTGCTGTACTTTACCCTTACCTAAAATCCGCAACCACATCGTTTCTGGAACATTCGGTAGCTGGTGAATAGCTATCAATCCTACTCGCCAAACTTCCGATAGAAAATAAACCCCCCTCCCCCAACCTTCTGACTCTTGTGGAATCATAAAATTAAAGCTGCTTAACAAAGCCTCCGAAGCAGTGGGAGTCAGAATCCACAACCTGGGTAATTGTTGAGATTCTAAACGTTGCTCTTCTCGATTAGCACGGCGCAGTAATTCTGCCCTAGTATTTAAAAGTTTGACAACACAACTGAAGATATCTTCTGTATTGACGGCATTGCGAAATGGTTCGATCGCAGCCACAGTCGCAGTCATTTGACCTAATAAACCTAAATTCTCTACGTATTCAGGGGATACAGAAGTGGGTTTAAACCAGATATCAATTTCTCGGACTTGAGCAGAAACATCTTTACTTGTTTCTACTTCTCCTAGAGGTGACAATAACTCTCTTAGGTATTCTTTGGCAAACTGGTCATGGGGAAATTTAGTCATTCTTGGGAAGCACTTTATTCCGAAAAAAACACATTAATTATATCTCATTTTAAAATAGTCTTTATTGGCGATAGTTTCTATGTTATACACCCAATATTTTAAAGGATTCAGGTATCTAAGTCTTATGTTTTTTGAGGTGGGGTTACTTATTTAACCCAGATTTAGGATAAAATCTCAAATCCCCAATTAAGCGACTCTCCCCTGTCACTGCCGCGAAAGGCTAAACTGGACAAAGTTACCGAGAGTAAAAAATCATGACCCAATTCGATCGACCTTTCACCTACCCCACAACCCGCAAAATCGACCAAACAGACGACTACCACGGCGTCAAAGTATCAGACCCTTACAGGTGGCTGGAAAATCCCGACTCTGAGGAAACCCAAGCTTGGGTGGAAGCCCAAAACGCAGTCACTTTTGCCTACCTCAACGAAATTCCAGCGCGGGAAAAAATCAAACAGCGCCTGACTCAACTTTGGGATTACGAGAAATACGGCATACCTTTCAAAGAAGGCGACCGCTATTTCTACTACAAGAATGACGGCCTGCAAAATCAATCCGTACTCTACACGTTAACATCCCTCGACGGCGAACCCAAAGTATTAATTGACCCCAACACTCTTTCAGAAGACGGAACCGTTGCTTTGGGCGGTGTAGCTATCAGCGAAGACGGCAAACTTATGGCCTACGGTTTGTCAACTTCCGGTTCCGACTGGCAGGAATGGAAAGTCCGCGATGTGGCCACTGGCGAAGATTTATCAGATCATTTAAAGTGGATTAAATTCTCAGGAGCATCCTGGACTCACGACGGCAAAGGCTTTTTTTACAGTCGCTACGACGAACCTAACGAAAAAAGCAAGCACGAAGACGTTAATTATTACCAAAAACTGTTTTACCACCAACTTGGTACGCCCCAATCTGAAGACATATTAATCTACGAGCGACCAGACCAAAAAGAGTGGGGATTTAGCGGCGGCGTCACCGAAGACGGGCGCTACTTAATAGTCTCTGTTTGGCAGGGAACGGAAACGAAAAACTTGATTTTTTACAAGGATTTAACTGCATCGGAATCAACCGTTGTAGAACTCATTAACGAATTCGAGGCTGAGTATAGTTTCATTGACAATGAAGGTTCTCTTTTCTGGCTTCAAACAGACTTGAATGCACCGCTGGGTCGCATAATTGCGATCGACACCAACAACCCACCTCCCTCATCCCTAGCTGGTGACGAAAGTCAAGAAAAATTCACAGAAATTATCCCCGAAGCAGCAGAAACCCTCGAAGGCATAGGCTTGCTGAACAATCAATTTGTCGCTTCCTACTTGAAAGACGCCTACACCCAGATTAAAATTTTCAACTTAGATGGCTCTTTCGTGCGAGAAGTTGCCTTGCCTGGGATCGGTTCGGTGGGAGGATTCGGTGGCAAGCGGCACGACACGGAAACTTTTTATGCTTACACAAGTTTTACTGCACCAAACACCATTTATCGGTATAATCTGGTAACAGATGAAAGTACGATTTATCGCCAGCCAAAGGTCGATTTTAATCCCGGCGATTACGAGACAAAACAAGTATTTTATCCGAGCAAAGACGGCACGCAAGTACCCATGTTTATCACGCATAAGAAAGGCTTGCAATTGGATGGCAACAACCCCACCTACCTTTACGGTTATGGCGGTTTTGGCGTCTCGCTGACTCCGAGTTTTTCTGTTAGCAATGTCGTGTGGTTGGAGATGGGGGGAGTTTATGCGATCGCCTGTTTGCGGGGAGGTGGCGAGTACGGGGAATCCTGGCACCAAGCAGGCACAAAGTTGAACAAGCAAAACGTGTTTGACGACTTTATCAGCGCCGCTGAATGGTTGATCGAAAACAAATACACCAAACCGGCTAAATTGGCGATCGCAGGCGGTAGCAATGGCGGTTTATTAGTAGGGGCTTGCATGACTCAGCGGCCGGAATTGTTCGGTGCAGCACTGCCTGCAGTCGGCGTTATGGATATGTTGCGCTTTCACAAGTTTACCATTGGTTGGGCCTGGACTTCTGAATACGGTTCGCCGGAAAATGCCGAGGAATTTTCCACCATTCACGGCTATTCTCCGTTGCACAATCTCAAACCGGGAACGGCTTATCCGGCGACAATGATTACAACTGCCGATCACGACGATCGCGTGGTTCCTGCCCACAGTTTCAAGTTTGCTTCTGCCTTGCAAGAAACCCACGCGGGAGAAAAGCCCGTGTTAATTCGCATTGAAACTAAAGCGGGACACGGTGCCGGCAAACCCACTGCGAAAGTCATTGAAGAATTGGCAGATGAGTGGGCTTTTTTAGTGCGGGAACTCGATATTGACTAAGCTTGAAAAAGCGCGGAATTGGGGGTTGCCGAGTCCGAGAAAGTGCGATCGCGCCACCCTCAATTTTTCCGCCTCTCCCGTAGGGTACGCACGCAGCACAAAGCACCTCACCCTAGTATTTAAAAGAATTTTTTGTGCAAATCTCGCATTCAATTTAGTTTGCGATCGCACCCTGATCTCAGAAACCTGGTTTCTAGCCCCCCATGCCTCCTGAACTGCCATTATCAAATTTTGCGATCGCTTCACAGCCTTTGGGTGCCGCCACCCGAAATTTTAAATCATAGATTAGTGCAACTTGTCAACCCCGAGATCGTGTTAACTTGCCTTACGCTATGTTAATTTTTGTATGCTTTAGAGGTCTTTCTAAGATTTTTTTGATATTTTATTACGATGAGTAAACTTGACGGCGATGTCAATGGCCAACAGTAGTAAATCGAATCGAAAATTAAAAATTTTCCTATTCTCGGAAACCAATTTTTTAATTTGAGTTTAAGTTGACTTACGGTGAAGATTCAACAAAAAATTCTCCCTACAACCGTACTGAGAATCCTCGCGTTACCGGAATCATGGCCTTTTTTTCAGCAAGGCGTCAATAATTAATTGGCGATCGAAATCTCGAAGTTCTGGCATAGCCCCTTCTCAAATAAAAAGACTTGGCTACCGCAGTCACAGCCCGAAAACGCTTGCGTAGGAGTTGCGGTGATTTGTCCTCCTAGTCACGCGCGATCGCCCGCAGCAGTCCCCATCCCATTCTTTCCTAAAATCTCCACCAAAAAATACCTAAGTAATAAATTATTTTTATAACAATAATTTATTGAAAATTTATATTTTGGTGTTTATGGAATTTTCTCAGGCTGGGTAGGTTAAAACTAATAAGTAAATCAGGGAATAATGACAATGATCTCCTATCTGCCGAATTTGTCAGCCGTAAAAATACCTAAATCTACGAATCTTGCCACTAAAAACAACTTTTTTTTAAAACAAGCAAGCTCTACAGCAGAGCCGGACACGAAAAAATCTCTAGTGATTGTTGACTCCCGAGTAGAAAACTACCATCAATTGATCGGTGGTATTAAAGCAGGAACGGAAGTATTTGTACTCAATCCAACCAGGGGGGCGATCAAGCAAATCACCGAAATTTTGGGTCAGCGCAACAGCATCACCAGCCTGCACATAGTTTCTCACGGCCGAGAAGCAGCAGTAGAAATCGGCTCAACAGAACTTAATATTGATAATCTAGAAACCTACAGCAACCAATTGCAGCAGTGGGGAAAAGCCCTTAACGAATCCGGCAGCATTTTACTGTACGGCTGTAACATAGCCGCCGGCGAATCCGGCATTAAATTCATACAAAAACTCAGTGAAATAACAGGAGCAAATATTGCCGCTTCCAACAACCTAACAGGGAGTGCAGCATTAGGTGGCGACTGGGAATTAGAAATTACTACAGGACAAATAAATACCGAACTAGCCTTTGAAAAAAAAGTCCTAGAAGGCTACACATCAGTCCTGGCTACCTTAGCCGCTGAAGAATTTAAAAATCCAACAGCAATCGGGCCTTGGATATATGGAGTTGGCAACACTTCTACACCTAGCCCCGGCTTAACCGCAGGTAGTACAGCCAACCCCAGCGGCGTTATTCCCGCTTTAGGGACTGGCGATACACCCGGAACAGGTACTTTGAGATTAACCTCAAATCAATTGAGACAAGCAGCTTTTGTCATCTACAACAACCCCATTTCTGCAACTGAAGGTCTGAGAATTACCTTTGATTTCTTTGCCTATAACAGAGGTACTATTCCTCCTCCGGGGGGTGAGTTCCTTGGTGCGGATGGCATTAGTTTTTTCCTCATTGACGGAACAGCTACGCCAACAAAAGCGGGAGGCTTTGGCGGCTCTCTCGGCTATTCTCAGAATAGTAATCCCGATCCTGCTCTGTTTTCAACTGGTCTTTTAGGAGGTTATTTAGGTGTCGGATTAGACGAGTTTGGCAATTTTTCCAATCCCACAGCAGGGCGTGTGGGAGGCACGGGCCCGCTACCTGATGCCGTAGGACTTAGAGGCAGCGAAATCACATCTTATAATTTTTTAACTAGCACTGTCGCTCCCGGTGGCATAGACAATAAAGATACAAGCATTCGCGCTGAGGCTAAAAGAAGCGTCCAAATTACATTATTCCCGACGATTTCAGCAACACCTAACCGTCTGACAGTTGCTTTAGACTTGAACAGCAACGGCACATTTGATGCGGGTGAAACACTGCTCGACATACCAAATTTGGCATCCATAAATGGAGAAGTGCCACCTACTTTTAAATTTGGCTTTGCTGCTTCGACAGGGGGAAACACAAACATTCACGAAGTTAACAATGTCATCGTCGAAAGTATAAATCCGCCTACAGTCGTAGCCGACGTTTCCATTGTTAAAAAAGGCCCGCTCTATGCCATACCCAATAGCACCATTACCTATACGATTACCTCCACAAATAACGGGCCAGACAGCGCCGAAAGCGTCCTCATTCAAGATCCGCTCCCAGAGGGCTTAACTTTCGTCAGCACTGACAACAACGGTAGTTTCAATCCCACAACGAGGACGGTCATCTGGCCGGCGATTCCGACTCTGGCTAACGGTGCTAGCGTCACCCGCACCATCACCGCAATAGTTCCGGCAACAGTTGACACTGCCTTAACTAACACTGCCTATAGCACCTCCAGCACTTTCGACCCAAATCTAGCTAACAACAATAGTTCCCAACCCATCTCTCAAGTCTCAACTACAATTGTTGCTGCTCTTGCCGATGTTGTTACCAGCAAAACCGGGACTACGGCAGCAGCACCGGGTGAAACAGTTACTTACACAATTTCCACAGTCAATAACGGCCCCAGCACAGCCGAAAACGTCACCATTACTGATAGCATTGTTCCGAATTTAACAGGAGTGACCGTATCCAACGGCGGTGTCTACGATGCCGCTACAGGTATAGTCACCTTCCCGGCTATCAGCTTAGCCAACACAGCCAGCGCCATCAACACAGTCAGCTTCATCGCACCTGCATCCGGCAGCGTCAGCAACACCGCCAGAAGTACCTCAGCTACCCCAGATCCTTTTCCTGAAAACAACAACGGCACTGATCCGCTGGCTACAGTCACCACACCTCTGACACCTAGTGCCGATGTTGTTACCACCAAAACCGGGACTACGGCAGCAGCACCAGG
>NZ_JAUBSH010000010.1:62289-125171 GCF_036704705.1 Microcoleus sp. K1-B1
CATCCGGCAGCGTCAGCAACACCGCCAGAAGTACCTCAACTACCGCTGACCCCACTCCGGGCAATAACGAAGCTACAGTCACCACACCTCTGACACCTAGTGCCGATGTTGTTACCACCAAAACCGGGACTACGGCAGCAGCACCAGGTGAAATAGTTACTTACACAATTTCGACAGTCAACAACGGCCCAAGCACAGCCGAAAACGTCACCATTACCGACACCATCCTTCCCGGCTTAATAGGAGTCAACGGCGGTGTCTACGATGACAATACAGGTATTGTCAGCTTCGCGCCCGTTCCCAGCTTAGCCAGCGGTGTCACCGTCACCAACACAGTCAGCTTCATCGCACCTGCATCTGCATCCGGCAGCGTCAGCAACACCGCCAGAAGTACCTCAACTACCGCTGACCCCACTCCGGGCAATAACGAAGCTACATTCACCACACCTCTGACACCAACTCCCACACCAACTCCAACGCCGACACCAACACCGACTACAACTCCAACACCAACTCCCACACCAACTACAACTCCGACTCCCACACCGACTACAACACCAACTCCGACTCCCACACCGACTACAACTCCAACACCGACTCCCACACCAACTCAAACTCCGACTCCCACACCGACTACAACTCCAACACCAACTCCCACACCAACTACAACTCCGACTCCCACACCGACTACAACTCCAACACCAACTCCCACACCAACTACAACTCCGACTCCCACACCGACTACAACTCCAACACCAACTCCCACACCGACTACAACTCCGACTCCCACTCCAACTAACAACCAGCCGCCCTTAGCCAACAATGCCAACTCCAGCCTCGGACCCAACAGCAGCCAGTTAGTCACAGGATTGGGAGGCAGCGACCCCGACGGGTCGATCGCCTCTTACACCATCAACACCCTGCCTCCAGCAGACCAAGCCGTCCTGTTTTTAGGAGATCCAGCCAACGGCGGCGTACCCGTGACACCCGGCCAAGTCCTGACGCCAGAACAGTTACAGCAACTATTTTTGCAAGCCACAGGCAACTTTACAGGAGCCAATTTCACCTACAGCGCCACAGACAACAGCGGCGCCTCCAGTCCCGCTGTCGCTACTGTGGCGGCTATCTTGCGGCCGGTTTCGCCAATTCCCACACCAACTCCAACTCCAACAACTCCCACACCGACTCCAACTCCAACAACACCAAATCCAACTGACAACCAACCGCCAGTTGCCAACGATGCCAACTCCAGCCTCGCGCCCAACAGCAGCAGGTTAGTCACAGGATTGGGAGGCAGCGACCCCGACGGGTCGATCGTCTCTTACACCATCAACACCCTGCCTCCAGCAGACCAAGCCGTCCTGTTTTTAGGAGACCCAGCCAACGGCGGCGTACCCGTGACACCCGGTCAAGTCCTGACTCCAGAACAGTTGCAGCAACTATTTTTCTTCACGACGGGCAACTTTACAGGAACCAATTTCACCTACAGCGCTACAGACAACAGCGGTGCTATCAGTCCCCCTGCTACCGCTACTGTGGATGGACTGATAGCGCCAACTCCGACACCCCCAACACCAAATCCAACTGACAACCAACCGCCATTGGTCAACAATGTCAACTCCAGCCTCGGACCCAACAGCAGCCAGTTAGTCACAGGATTGGGAGGCAGCGACCCCGACGGGTCGATCGTCTCTTACACCATCAACACCCTGCCTCCAGCAGACCAAGCCGTCCTGTTTTTAGGAGATCCAGCCAACGGTGGCGTACCAGTGACACCCGGTCAAGTCCTGACTCCAGAACAATTACAGCAACTATTTTTGCAAGCCACAGGCAACTTTACAGGAGCCACTTTCACCTACAGCGCTACAGACAACGACGGCGCTATCAGTCCCGCTGTCGCTACTGTGGCTGCCATACTTCCAACTGACAACCAACCGCCAGTTGCCAAAAATGCCAACTCCAGCCTCGCGCCCAACAGCAGCCAGTTAGTCACAGGATTGGGAGGCAGCGACCCCGACGGGTCGATCGTCTCTTACACCATCAACACCCTGCCCTCACCAGACCAAGCCATCCTGTTTTTAGGAGATCCAGCCAACGGCGGCGTACCAGTGACACCCGGTCAAGTCCTGACTCCAGAACAGTTACAGCAACTATTTTTCTTCACAACGGGCAACTTTACAGCAACCAATTTCACCTACAGCGCCACAGACAACAGCGGCGCCTCCAGTCCCGCTGTCGCTACTGTCGCGGCTATCTTGCGGCCGGTTTCGCCAATTCCCACACCAACGCCGGCATCGCCGATCATCCCAAATCCGATCGGGGAAACAGATACCGACTGTCAATGTTCGCCCATTATTGAAAAACCGGGAATTAACTTTGCGCCCCCGCAGCAACCACCTGCTGTTGGATTTGTCCGGCCTATTTCACAATTTTCAGAGGGACAAACCACCAAAGGAACCGACGGCGATGACTTCATCGTAGACACCAAAGGCAACCAAAAAATCGTCGGTTTTGAAGGCAACGACCTGCTTTTAGGTGAAGACGGCGCGGACGAAATTTACGGAAACGAAGACAATGACACGATTTTTGGGGGCATTGACACCGATATTGTTTACGGAGACGAGGGCAACGATATCGTATTTGCAGGCAAACAAAACGACTGGATTGCCGGCGACTTAGGCTCTGACACTCTGTTTGGAGATCGAGGTGCGGATACGATTCTCGGAGACACCGGGCAGAACAACTCCCAGAGTCCTGACGATGCTCGCGACTTGATCTTCGGAGGCGAGGGTGCAGACATCATTAACGGCAACGAGGGCGACGATACCATCCATAGCGGCAAAGGTGACGATATTGCCCTTGGAGGTAAAGAAAATGACCTGATTTGGGGCGAACTCGGCTCCGATACGTTGTTTGGTGGCATCGGCTCCGACAGCTTGTTTGGGGGCATCCGCGACCAAAGCGCCAGCGACTCCCAGGGACGCGATTTGCTGTACGGAGGCTTCGGTGACGACTTCCTCCACGGCCAACAAGACAACGATACGCTGGTTGCAGGCAAAGATAACGATCGCGCTTACGGAGGTAAAGGCAATGACATCATCTACGGTCAATTAGGCTCCGATACCCTCTACGGCGGCGAAGGAGCCGATACTCTGCTGGGCGACAGTGGCAGTTCCCAGTCCATCGGGGATATCGGGGAACAAGACTTGCTCTTTGGTGGCAGTGGCAACGACATCATCGGCGGCGGCCACGGTAATGATACGGTGCAAGCAGGTAAAGGCAATGATTGTGTTTGGGGTGGCAAAGATCATGACCTGATTTGGGGCGAACTCGGCTCTGATACCCTTGTCGGCGACAGCGGCGACGACACCATGTACGGTGGCGCTCGAAGTCGAACTCAAGATGTTGGCGGCCAAGACTTGCTCTTTGGTGGCATCGGTGCTGATGTGCTGTTCGGCGATGAGGGTGACGATACCATCAGTGGCGGTCAAGACAACGACTTGATTTACGGCGGCAAAGCTAACGACCTCATACACGGAGATCAGGCCGACGACTTGATTTACGGCGGTTACGGCAGCGATGAGCTCTGCGGTGACGAGGGGAACGATACCATCTATGGCGATCGTGCTGATAACCGGGCTGTCTCGGTGGGGGCAAACGACCAGCAAGACTGCATCAACGGCGGTGACGGCGATGACTTGCTCTACGGCAATGAAGGCCAAGATACTATCAACGGAGATTCTGGCAGCGATACCTTGATTGGTGGTAAAGATAACGACCTTCTCAATGGGGGCGCTGGAGATGACTGGCTGTTTGGCGACTTGGGCGAGGATACTTTAATTGGAGGTATTGGGAGCGATCAATATGTGTTGAATGGTGAGGGCGGCACTGATACTGTGATTAACTTTGAGGTAGGTGTCGATAAGTTTGTTTTGAGCGAGGGGCTGAGTTTCCAGCAGTTGCAATTTAGTGCCACTCCGAACGGTACGTTGCTGCGAGTAGCAGGAACCGATCGGGTTTTAGCGAATCTGGTTGGGGTTAACGGGGCGATCGGCTCCTCGGATTTCCTACCAAATCTCTCTGAACTCTAGAATTGGCGACGAAAGTCTCCTGTTCCGGCGAACAAAACGCCACAGCAGATCAAAACTTCTGTGGCGTTCCTCACAATAATCAATCCGGGTTAGAAACTTTGTTGCACTCGGCCCTTGACATCGCTCTTACAGTTGCCTTTTGTTACTCTCTAAAATGCTAAAAAATCAAGGTGTATCCAAGCAGGATTTTGTATAATATCAAATCTGTTTGCCTCTGAATTGTTCATAAATCTATTATCTTTATCGGCGTGAATTGGGGTCAATCTCTTGTCATCTACGGTGAAAAAATCATCTTTTTTTTAACCGCCGATACAGGCAGATAAATACAGATTAACGCCGATTAATTATCTTAGTTTTTGTTGCAGATTCCGTGATTATTGACTGGTTTTTACGCCGGATGAGGATACCGAATTTGATATAATATCATGTCCGGTCGATTACGACTAATACGGTAGGGGCGGGTTCACGAAAAATATATGCCAATAATTGAAATCTCAAAAACCCGCCCTTTTAATCGCTCGATCGGACTCATTTTATTGTGTTGCGCGATCGGGCTTAAGAGCCTACTAAAATTTATCAATAATTCCCCATTGCCATTCCATAGATTCAAAATTCGGAAGTAAAAGATACAGGGATAGCTATTTTTTCCTTTTTCTTGGCGAAGCCCTAATTCCCCATAATCAATTCAAATACTTAGCTTAGGATAGCGAAATCTGCTTGCGTAAAAACAGGCGGCGCGGCTGGCCGAACAGCCAACCAGTCCAATTCCAATCCACCTGTTGCAAGCGATAGCCGGCCTGATAGTACAACTGTCGCGCCGGGTGATTATTTTCCAGAACGTGGAGGTAAATCTCAGAAAATCCCCATTCTTTGGCTGTCTCCTCGCAGTTGCTGAGCAATTGTTGAGCAACCCCCTGCCGCCGGTACTCCGGGTGAACGGCTAAATTCGACAAATAAGGATAGTCAGAACTAGGGATTTGCCAAGGAAAGCGAGAACGCAAAGCCATTTCTACTGTTCCTGCAATGCGCTGAGCTCGGTGCGATCGATAATTCTGCGTTCCCTCCTCGCGCGAGACTAGCTCAGCAACCAGACAAATGTAATGTTCTGCTTTAGAACGCAGTCGATTTTTTAAATCTTCGTAAATGCCCAAACGCAACACTGGATACACCCATTCTACAAACCCCTCGCGGGAGTGAAAGCTCATGGCTAAAATATCCGCTAGCTGCGTTAAGTCGTTGGGCGCAGCGACTCGGATCGAAAAACCAGAAAGTCCGGGAGTTTGTTGTTGGTGAGATGGTGAGGAAAAAAATGAAGGATTCACAATGCCAGGCCACTATATTAATTTTTTTACGCGGGTTTCTAAGCTACCCTCTTAGAAAAATCACTGATGTTATACTGTTCTTATAACGTAACTTATAGGCATAGTTTATTAGCCAGATTAAATTACATTTTTTTGTGCTTGACTTTAAGTAGTATTTGAGGTAAATGAGAAATTTTTAGCATTAAATACTCTACTTATGAAAAAATAAAACTCATCCCCTAATACTAGATTTGTGGATAAGCTATTTTGCCTTTAAATTGAAGCTTGATCCCTGGCTTTCGGCCGGCATCACAAGAGTTTAAGTAAACAGTAGCTTACAAATTAAATGCGCGACAGCTTAGCGGGCAAGGTATTAAAAACAATTACAAAGGTTTTAACGTCAGGTTCCCGGAATCCTACCGCTCTCTGCTTACAGAAATACCCGATCGAATATAATTTATCCGTCAAGCGGTAGTTGAAAAACTCAACGACTGACCAGACTAACACCGGGCGCGCTAGCGCGTCGGATGTTCCCCGCCGCCCCCCGACCTGGCACCCCAGCTTTGAGCAGTTCTGGGCAATCCATCGCCCGTCCCCGATCGAACTGGCCTTACCTGTTGAGCTAGGGGGTACTTTTCCAACCTCCAATTTAAATTTGGATGCCTGGAAACAGTCTGCAGGGGTTTTCCCGTCGGTTCGATACTCTGCTGCGCGCGAGACCTTCAAAACCTCGATCGAGCTGATTGACCCTGCCCAAAAACCGATACCAGCCACCGACACTCGTCGGAGACAGATCAAAATTTTAGACCCTAGTTCAAGCTCCCCGATTCATCTGTGGAGTAAATCTAAAATCTAAAATCTAAAATCTAAAATCGACTGACAGGTTTCCACAGAGTACATCCCTAGCTAAGATTAACAGATGGATGCTCGATCTTGCGGTGTTTCGCCACAGTAATTGGCTTGGGCGTTGGTCTGCAGCACGCACAAAAAATGCCGAGATCGGGGAAAAAAGTGCAAGTCTAACTAAAATGGTACAGCAATTGCGTCACTCCCACAGACACCTCTGTGGTCTGTGGGCCACCCCCGAATATCAGTCAGGGGCTCGGCGTCGGATGGTGGTCGCTATCCTTGGCTGACTGTTAAAGTTGCTGTTACTTGTGGGAAAAAAACACAGGCGAAGATGTTGGTTGTCTATTGTATCTTGCGGCGGGCAGCTTTCACATACCAAATAAAATATTCCCAGGAGCCAGGAGCAAACATAAATTTGGCAAATCAACTCACAATCAAGACGGTTATTCCTATGTATTCTGAGATATCCAGACGGCAGTTAAAATGGCCAGATTTGTGTTTGCTCTATTGCTGCATAAAGGTAAGGGGTGAAAAAAACTTATCGGAAGACGAGTTTATATGAATATCATTAAATAATAAAATTGGGGTGCACGACAGATAACTGTGGCTCAGAAGAATTCCGAATTGAAAACCCAGACATCAAAAATCAAGGTTGATGCTTGCCTCGGCACACTCACAACAACTTCATATCCACGAATTATTGTGATACCATTTTCCCAAAATAATGGCACTTTAGGCAAACTCCCAATCCTTACGTCATCAGTCATTCGCAATCGAAAATCGAAAATCGAAAATCGAAAATGGTATGACTTCAGCAATTTAAATCGGCGAATTCTTCCTTTAATCAGACTTATTAAATCGAACAGCCCCGGAGCACAGGAGAACGGTGCATGAATTCCCAAGAAAATCCTAAGCTAAAAATTCTGATCGTCGATGACGAACCGGATAACCTCGACTTGCTTTACCGCACCTTCCATCGAGACTACAAAGTGCTCAGAGCCGAATCTGGCCCCGCTGCTCTCGAAATTTTGGCAAAAGAGGGAGAAGTTGCGGTGATTATCTCCGACCAGCGAATGCCAAAAATGAGCGGTACGGAGTTTCTCAGCCTGACGGCGGCTCAGTACCCCGACGTGATCCGAATTATTTTAACTGGCTATACGGATGTTGAAGATTTAGTTGAAGCTATTAACGCTGGCAAAGTATTCAAATACGTTACCAAGCCTTGGGATGCTCAAGAGCTGATAAATCTTGTCAGTCAAGCTGTTGAGACTCACAATCTTCTGAAAACGCGCACCAATGAACTGCGCCGTGCTTTGAGCCAAGAATCGCTGCTTTATGCCGTTACCAATACTATCCGATCGGCTCCCAATTACCAGCAAATGCTGCAAAGAATTGTGGAAACTGTCGGGCAGATGTTTGAGGTGAGTTGCTGTCTGCTGCGGCCGTTCCAAGACGGCCGGGTGGCCGATGAGTGGTTCGTTTACCAGAAGGCAGAAACTAAAGGGTTGCGGGGCGATGAGGAAGCGATGCCCGGTGATGCTTCTGCTGCCGAACTCTCCCCAGATTTGCTGCCGCATTTGGTTTGGGAAACTCTGGATGTGGAGGTGATTCAAGATGCCCAAACTGACGATCGAGTTTTAAACTGGGATAATCAGCAACGACAGCAGGCTTACGAAGCTGCGAATATTCGATCGAGCTTGATCGTACCGCTATTTTACAAAATCGAACTGATGGCAGTCTTGGCGCTGCACCAGTTTGAGGAACCGCGCCAGTGGCAAGACCACGAGGTACAGTTGGTAATTACGGTGGCAGACCAAGCGGCTTTGGCGCTTTCTCAAGCCCGGGCTTACGAACAGGTGCGGGCGCTGGCCAAGCGCGAGGCCTTAGTCAATACTATTACTACGGCAATTCGATCGAGTCTCGATCCCCAAAATATTTTTGCAGCCATTACTCAACAACTCGGCCAAGCTTTGCAAGTTGACGGCTGCGCCCTATCTCTGTGGACAGAAGATGATGAATACGTCCAATGCGTGGGGCTATACGACACAGATAGGGATACCGTGGCTGTAGAACAGGGTTTTATTGATCCAGAGGTAGTTGCGAACCCTCTGGGTTACGAGACTCCTTCTGGCGATGCTGCTGCTAACACTCGCGCCTGGGTTTTTGCCCATCCTTCTTTGCCACAGTCTTTGGTGCCGATTCGGGGCAATCCAGTGTTGCTGCAAGTTATGGTATCAAAAGAGCCGGTGGCGATCGAAGATCTCGACGAACACCCCGAGTTAAATGTTACAGAACTGCAAGTGCGATCGCCAGCCCGCGCCCTGTTAGTCGTTCCCTTACTCTCAGAAGGCAAAATCATCGGCAGCATTTCCCTGCGCCAAAATTGCAGCATCCGCCGCTGGAACATCTCAGACATTGACCTGGCTCAAATAGTCGCAACTCAAGCTGCTCTAGCAGTGCAGCAGTCGCGCCTCTACCAGACTACCAGACAGCAGGCAGAACGGCTTCTGGAAGCCGATCGGCTCAAAACCGAATTTTTCCAAAATATCTCCCACGAGTTCCGCACCCCTCTAACTCTAACTATCGGCCCTTTAGAATCAGCTTGCAGACGCAAAGAAGACTTACCCTACGAACAAGCCGTAATCGCTTTGCGTAATTCCCGCCGCCTCCTGCGCTTGGTAAATCAACTGCTGGACTTGCAGCGGCTAGATGCCGGACGGATGCAGCCGAGTTTTCGCCCCTGCGATTTGGTCGGTTTCTGTTACTCTACCGCAGAGTCGTTCCGCGCCTACTGCGAGAAAAAAGGACTGCACTTAATTACCCAACTGCAAGAATGTCCTTTACTTTATTTGGACTTGGAAAGATTCGACAAAGTTATTTACAACCTGCTATCAAATGCTGTTAAATTCACCCCAGAAGGTGGAACTATCACTCTGAAAGTTGAATCGGCAGGCGCTCACTGCTTGTTGCAAGTAAAAGACACGGGTATCGGCATTCGCACCGAACAAATTCCCTATTTATTCGAGCGGTTTCACCAAGCCGAAGGTTCAGCTAGCCGTTCCTACGAAGGCAGCGGTTTAGGTTTGGCACTTGTCAAAGAATTAGTCGAACTCCACGGCGGTCAAATTTCAGTTGAATCAGTTTACGGTGAAGGTACTACTTTTAGCGTTTGGCTGCACTTTGGTTCGACTCACTTGCCCCCGGAACAGGTACTAGAAATACCTGCGGAGTTTCACTCATCCAAAGCAGCGGTGGAACTGGCCGATGTGGAGGCGGATTTATCGGAAAATGAGGCAGAAAATCATAACTTTGAGGCGCTCCAACCTGTCAGATCAGAAACAGCAGTGGGAACGGTTTTGGTGGTTGACGACAATCCAGATTTGCGCTTTTATGTGTCGGCAATTCTCCGAGATTCCGGCTTTGCAGTTTTGCTCGCCCGCAACGGAGAAGAAGGATTTGCCGTGGCTAAAAAACGTCGCCCTAATTTAATTATAACGGATTTGATGATGCCTTTGATTTCGGGATTGGATTTGATTAAGATGATTCGAGAGGATGAGGAATTACAGGGAACTCCGGCAATTTTGCTGACTGCTAAAGCCGACGAAGATACTCGAATTGAAGGAGTAGAACGGGGTGCGGATGCTTATTTGTCCAAGCCTTTTAATGATCGAGAATTGTTGGCGGAAGTGCGGAATTTGATCGCCCTCAAACAAAACGAGCGCCGAGTGCAGCAGTTGAACAGTTATTTAACTGAGTCGGTGCTGCGCCGATTTTTGCCGCCGGCGATGGTGAAGGCCGCAGCGGCTGGAGATTTGGCATTGGATTTGCGCCCCGAACCGCGATTGATTACTATTTTGTTTAGCGATATTGTCGGTTTTACTCAAATGGCAAATACGCTGCGATCGCGCCGGGTAGCTGAGCTGTTGAATGAATATTTGGCGGCAATGACTAAGGCTATTTTTGACAGCGGCGGTACGGTGGACAAGTTTGTGGGAGATGCGGTAATGGCTTTCTTTGGCGCGCCGGAGGAACTAACGCCTAATGAGCAAGTACGCCGCGCTGTGGCTGCTGCTGGCCAAATGCTGCGAGCTCTGAAGGAGCTTAACAAGGGCTGGTTGGAGCAGGGAATTGTTGGGGAAAATGGCGTGTCTCCGGTGCGGTTTCGCTGTGGCATTCACCAGGGTACTGCGGTGGTGGGGATGTTTGGCGGCCCTGATCGATCGGATTATACTGCGATCGGGCCGAGCGTGAATATTGCCGCCCGCTTGCAAGAGGTGACGGAACCAAACACGGTGCTAATTTCGGCGGCGGTTGCAGATTATGTTGAGGAAAATCGCATTGTTAAATATAAGCCTTTGAAACTAAAGGGAATTGATGAAACTGTCTTGACTTTTTTACTAAATTGTGATTAGTCATTATAAGTATTATATGTTGATATCCCACGCACAATTTCGGGAACAACCTATTCCTAAATAAGTAGATGAGCGGCAAAATATGTATGTAGCCTAAAGCGATGGTCACTCCGTGAAAGAATCCTGAGAAGCGATCTTTTATGAAAACAATCGCCCGATTGATGATAGCTTGACTGTCGCACCTACTTATATCATTTCCGGTTACACCGTAATGATGTTGACGGTTGACTGTTGACGCCGTGAAGAGTGAACTCTAATTTACTATTCCCTAACGGATTTGATATAATTCATCTGCGTTAATCTGTGTTTATCTGCCTGTATCTGCGGTAAAAAAAAGAAAATTGCTTAACCGCAGATGACAATGGATTGACGCTGATTCACGCAGATGCAGAGAAGAGATAGATGAATAATTCCGATGCTAACAGATTTGATATTAATTGTTAAATCTAAAATCTACAATCGACTCACCAAAGTTCAAGCTTCCCAATGGCGGCTGTGGAGTCAACTCTAAAATCTAAAATCTAAAATCTAAAATCTAAAATTGACTAACTTTCCTGGCTTGAATCTATCAAAAGAGGGAACTTTTTTAATAGCTCATCGGTGGATAACCTCTATCTAGAGAACGGTTCCGCCGATCGCTCAAATCGAGTAAAAAGAGAGTGTCATATCTCCTTTTGTATTCTATGAAACTGAATTATTTTACGAAACGGCTTTCGACTTTAGGGCGCTTGATGGCTGCAACTGTGCTTTGCGTGTCAGCGATGGCTTTCGTGTGGTCTGGTGCGTTCTTCTCTAGCACCGCAGCAATGGCCTCTCCTGCTGTAAACTTGATCGCAGCAGCAGATGCTGGCGATGCTGTTCAAGAAAAAGCCAGCAAAGATGCTGGACGAGCCAAGAACTTCATCCGAGATACAGAAGAGAAGGTTAAGGAAACTGCCAAGACAAATGCTGCTAAAGTCGATCGAGCATCGGAGGATGGTAGTGTGGTAGAGCGCAAAGCTAAGAAAGATGCGGCCACAATTGAGAAAAGAGCATCGGAAGATTCAGCTCGGACTCAGAAAGCAGTAGATAATACCAAGAATGCTGTAGAGCGCGCTGTTGATGGCATCAAGGATGTTTTTAGCAATTAGACCATAAATAAGTAGGTAAGTACAAAGCCCTTGTCTACTTAAGTAAGCGGGCATGAATAAACTGATGTGAGGGGGCGGGTTTTGACCTGCAAGAAGTCGGATAGCAAGAATTACTTGCACTCACCCGCCCACCATATCTTATGGTTTTGTCGCTCTTGTCTGCTTACTTGAAACTGAAAAATTGATGTAGCTTAAGCAAAATCTCTCGATGGTTTGTAGAACCGACCCCAAACCATGCTTTAAAATTGCCGCAAAAAGCGCAAGTCGCTAGCATAAACCCGGCGAATGTCGTCGATTTCATAAAGTACCATTGCGAACCGCTCGACCCCAAAACCGGCAGCAAACCCAGTATATTTTTCTGGGTCTAAACCGACTCCTTTAAGAACGTTAGGATCGACCGTTCCGCAGCCCAAAACTTCCAGCCATTTGCCGTTCCACTGCAAATCTACTTCCGCAGAAGGTTCGGTAAACGGAAAGTAACTCGTGCGGAAACGAATCGGCAAATCTTGCCCGAACATTTGCCGCAAAAACTCTTTAATTGTGCCTTTCAAGTCAGTAAATGTCAGACCTTCATCAATTGCTAAAAGCTCAATTTGGTGGAAGACTGCGGCGTGAGTAGCATCGACAGTATCGCGGCGGTAAACCCGGCCGGGAGAGACAATCCGAATCGGGGGTTTGTGCTGTTCCATGTAGCGAATTTGCACTGATGATGTCTGAGTCCGCAGTAAGTCGCCGCCTGGTAGGTAAAATGTATCTTGCATATCCCGCGCTGGGTGGTCTGGCGGTGTGTTCAGGGCCTCGAAGTTATAATAATCTGTCTCCATTTCCGGGCCGTTGGCGACGGTGTATCCGAGACCGACAAAGATATCGAGAGCGCGGTCTATGACGGCGTTTAAGGGGTGAACGCGGCCTTGGGGGCGAAAAATCCCCGGCATCGTCACATCGATGGTTTCTGAGGCTAATTTGGCTTGGATTTGGGCTGTTTGGAGGGCCGCGCGCTTGTCTTCTAAATCGGCTTGCAGGGCTTCTTTGACTGTATTGGCGATCGCACCTACTTTGGGTCGCTGGTCTGGCGACAGTTTGCCCATCATGCCTAAAATTTGAGAGAGTTGGCCTTTTTTGCCGAGGTAGCCGACGCGCAACTGTTCGAGTTGTTCGAGGGTATTGGCGGTGGCGATCGCACTTTTGGACTCTTGACCGAGGGTTTCTAGTTGAGTTTCAATGTCGCTTAGCTGGACAGTCATTTTGATTTTAGATTTTAGATTTTAGATTTTAGATTGATGGCAGTTTTGGGCCAAGTTGAGTTTAGCGCAATTTGGGCTCTACAGCTTGTTGATTTTAGATTTTAGATTTTAGATTGATGGCACTTTTGGGCCAAGTTGAGTTTAGCGCAATTTTGGCTCTACAGCTTGTTGATTTTAGATTTTAGATTTTAGATTTTAGATTTTCGGCAGTTACGGATAATTTGTAATAGGTAATTCGAGGTTAGAGCGATCGCCGTAGTTGAATCTAGTTTAGTATTGTTATAAGGCCTATAAAAATTTCAATGAAACTTTTAATTAGCAACGACGACGGCATCTTTGCACAAGGCATCCGTAGCCTCGCCAACGCTCTCGCCGCCGCAGGCCACGAGGTGAGCGTAGTTTGTCCCGACAGAGAGCGCTCCGCTACCGGCCACGGCCTCACCCTGCACCAACCCATCCGCGCCGAAATTGTCGAATCTATTTTTGAGCCCGCAGTCCAAGCTTGGGCCTGTTCGGGTACTCCCGCCGACTGCGTAAAACTTGCTTTGTGGGCTTTACTTGACAAACCGCCGGATTTTGTTCTTTCCGGTATCAACCACGGGCCCAATTTAGGCACGGATATCATCTGTTCGGGCACGGTTTCTGCAGCAATGGAAGGAATTATGGAAGGTATTCCCAGCATAGCTTTCAGCCTCGCGAGCTTTACTTCGCAGGAATTTGGGCCGGCGGTGGATTTCGCTGTCAGCTTGCTGGCACAGTTGGAAAAACAGCCAATGGCGAAACCGATGCTGTTGAATGTCAACATACCAGCAGTCACATCAGCAGAAATTACCGGAGTTGCGATCGCCCGTCAAGGCATTCGCCGCTATTTCGACATATTTCAAAAGCGTACCGATCCGCGCGGCAAAACTTATTATTGGCTGGCTGGGGAATTGTTAGAAGATGTAGAAGAAATCGCCGATTCGGCGGTGCCGCATGATATTCCTACAGACGTACAAGCTATTCGCGACAACAGAATAACCGTAACTCCTTTGCAATATAATCTCACCTGTGCTCCAGACTTGCACTCGTTGCGGGATTGGCAATTTGAAGGTTTTCCCAAGCAGTGAGCTCCGATCGACCCGATCGGAGCGGTAAACTAGGAATTAAGGAAAAGTGCCTCTCAAGGTCTATACCTTAAGCGTTAACACAGGCTCCCTATTACTTGTTAGTTTTTTTTACTCAAGAAAAACAGTTATGAACGCTCCCACCTATAACACTCATTCTGTCACTTGCCCGATCTGCAACCGTTCCAGCGTCGTAGGCCCAGTCGGGATGGTCAGTGGACTATTCACTTGTCCCCACTGTCATTCTCATATGGTAATTAGCTGGAGCGGTCATTTTGTGCGCGATCCTTTTAGTCTCAAACAACTGACGGTGGGAAAGATGCTCAGGCGCGAGAGCAGACCGTTAGCTCGCCTTCAGCGGGACTTTGGGCTGGGCAAGCCTTTGCCGCTGATTGCAATTTTGGGCAGTGTAGTCTTTTTCGGGTGTGCGCTCGCCGCTACGGAACAATCGCTACCCCGACAGAATTCACTTCAAGGATTTTTAGAGTGGGTGAGCGGAACTGGTAATTCCCAAGATGTCTCACGTTAACATTTCTTAAAAGAAATTGTGACAGATACTGCGTGCAAATATCTATTCCTTTAGGTAGAAATCACATTATTTTAGCCATTGCATCCATCTTGAGCTATGGGTAAGCACTTAGATGCCTTGCCCTTCATCCTGTGCCCAAAAACGTCAAAGCCCCAGTCCGGCAGGGGTTTTAACCCCTGTAGGAAAACGGCGCCGTGCCCATAGGTGTCAACTTAACGTGCAACCGATAGTCCGACAGTCCGACAGGGGTTGAAACCCCTGCCTTAAAGCTAAAGTCGTCTGAAGACGACTAATGAGTTTTTGAGTCCTCTTTGAGAGGGCTTTAGCTATAAGCCCCGTGGAATATCATTCCCTGGGGAAAAGTGCCGGGTGAGCGGGAGGACTGGCGGACTAAAAGCTTAAGTTGACACGCCTGCGGCGCTCGCCGTAGGCGTGTACTCAATTGAGAAACTCAGCAATTTTTTTAACTGCTGCTTCCAAAATTGCTGGCGACTCGACTAAGGCAAATCGCACGTAGCCTTCTCCTGATTTCCCGAAACCGGCACCGGGGGAAGCTGCGACTCCTGTACTCTGTACTAGCTGAGTGCAAAATTTCACGGAATCTTGAGCCCAAGGTTCCGGCAGTTTCGCCCAGACGTACATGGTGGCAGGGGGTACGGGTACTTGCCAGCCGATGCCCTGTAGGGCGTTTACAAAGGCATCCCGCCGTTTTCTGAAGGTTTCTACGCTGGTTCTGACGGTATCTTGGGGGCCGGTTAAAGCTGCGATCGCTCCGTTTAAAATCCCTCGGTATTGGTTGAAGTCCACTGCTGCTTTTACCTGTCGCAGGGCTGCAATTAGTTCGGAATTGCCGATCGCATATCCGACTCGAAAACCTCCCATACTGTAGGATTTGGATAGTGTAAAAAACTCGATCGCCACACTCTTATCTCGATCCGCCTGAAAAATGGACGGCGCCATCACTTTTCGATTTTCTTCCTCGTTACCAGGCTCTGCCTCTAGGAGAGAATTGCGATCGTCAAACACCAAATCCACATAAGGGAAATCGTGAACTAAAACCAGCCGATGTTCCCGACAAAAAGCCACAGCTTTCTCAAAAAAAGCAACCGGGGCGATCGCAGTTGTAGGATTGTGAGGATAGCTCAAAACCATCATCTTCGACTGAGCCAGCACTGCTGTCGGAATATCTTCAAATATCGGCAAAAACGCATTTTCTGCTAATATCGGCATCGGATAAATTTGACCACCTGCCAAATGCACACCGCCCGCGTGGGAAGGATAGCCCGGATCTAGCAACAAAGCAAAATCTCCAGGGTTGAGTACAGCTAAAGGCATATGCGCCGTGCCTTCTTGGGAACCAATTAACGGCAGCACTTCTGTTTCTGGATTGACTGCAATCCCAAATTTTTGCTCGTACCAAATAGCTGCTGCTTCCCGAAAATCTCTTGTGCCGTTAAATAGCAAATAGCCGTGAGTGCTGGTGTCGGACAGAGAATGTGCGATCGCATCTGTAATGTGAGCAGCGGCCGGCAAATCCGAAGAACCCAGAGACAAGTCAATCACATTCTGCCCCGCTGCTCTAGCTTGAGCTTTTGCCCGATCCATATCGGCAAATACATTAAATTGCAGTGGTTCTAAACGTTTAGCAAATTGCATATTTTCTGTATTTTTGGGGGATTTTAAGGAATATTTTTATATTAGCTAAATTATTTTTTTTACTAACCACAGAGAGCGCAGAGAGCGCAGAGTCAGAGAGGAATATCGAGGAGCCAAGAGATATGTTAAACAAATATTTGCGATTGTTATAATTGTAAGTTGGGAGTTGGAAACTCCCGAATCATTTCCAAACTTTATAAGTGAGCGTCGAGCAAACCGACCAAAGTTTGTTTAGTAATAGCTCCCTCGTGAGAAAGCACTACTTCGGCATTTTTAAACAGCCTGAGAGCTGGGACTCCTTCTACTTTATACTGCTTGACAGTATTAGGATTGGGGTCAATTTCCATTTTAACCACTTTCAGCCGATCGCTGTAGTTGGCCGCCACCCAGTCTACCGAAGGCGCGATCAGTTTGCAAGGCCCGCACCAACTCGCCCAAAAATAGGCAAGCACTGGTTGCTCTGCTTTCAGGACTTCTGTTTCAAATTTTTCGTCGTTAATGACAATTACACTGTTGCTCATGGTTCTGCGATTATTTTTTCTATTTATTTCTAAAGCACCGGCGGGCGGGAAACTTGCACCAACTTAGAAGACAGGCCCAAAAAACTGTTACTAATTTTAAAACATTCTGTGAATTATTGAGTGCAAACTCAGGACTGGGGACTGATGGCTAATTCTGTTTGGCGTTTAATTCCACTGTTGTCGGCGTCTGGTAGGGTGCAGATGGCGATCGACCAATGGCTACTGGAACAGCATCTAGCGGGCAAACATCCGCCAACTCTGCGATTTTACACTTGGCAACCGACGGCGATTTCCTTGGGCTACCACCAGCGCAGGTGGCCGGAGTTTTGGCAGCATTTGTCTTGGGGGGGAATGCCTGTGGATTTGGTGAGGAGGCCCAGCGGCGGGCGCGCCGTGCTGCACCAAGGGGATTTAACTTATGCAGTTGTGGCGTCAGGATTTGGAAGCAGCCGTATGAAAGCTTATCAGACTATTTGCGAGTTTTTGATTGAGGGTTGGAGGGCGATGGGTTTGGATTTGCAATACGGGGAAGCTGGAAGGGGTTATATTCACAATCCGAATTGTTTTGGTACTGCGACGGGTGCGGATTTAGTTACACTTGATGGCTGCAAGTTAATTGGTAGCGCGCAATTGCGACGGGGTGATGCTATTTTGCAGCACGGTTCGATGCGTTTGCAGCCGGATGTTAGTTTGTTTTCTCAAGTGTTTGGCGAGCAATTAATTCCTGTGCACTTACCTCTATCTGAAGGGGGAGATGATTTGATTACAACTGTAATTGATGTTTTGAGTGCGGCGGCTTGTCGCTGTTTTGAAATTGATTTGAAGGTGCAGCCACTTTCAGAAGAGGAATGGCAGGATATTTGGGAATTAACAAGTAATAAGCTGTTTCACATTTTTTAACCTGCTTATTTTGGGGCGGGCTTTCCTGCCACCTTTTGGGAACAGCCAAGATGGTCGTTCCACATATTTCTGGGATAATTATTGTGGGGGATACCGCCTTTTGGGAACAGCCAAGATGGTCGTTCCACAAGAAAAATTCTTTGTTGTAGAACAGCCATCTTGGCTGTTACTGATACAAGTTAAAAACTTGTACAGTTCTTTTTATTAAAAGTTTTCTGGCCCGTTGATCCGACGCCAAAAAAGTTAAATTTAAATGCTGTACAGCTTAGGGCTGTGGCTGAGTTTGAACGATCGGCTCATTGGCAATTTCGCCCAATTTCACAGAATCCAGCAAGCTTTCCCAATCAGCCTTGAATGTTGTATCATTAGGCTGATCACGGCGAGCGGCAGCTAGGGTGCTGAGGGCATCTTGCCAAATCCCATTTTCAGCATAAATAACGGTTTTCTGGCGCGGATCAGCCTGATCTAATTGACGGCGGATATCTTCACTGAGTTCAACTCGCCGTACCGTACCGAGTTCAATCTGATCTGCCGATCGGTCTTGAGAGTCGCAAATCACTGTAAAATTCCAACGGTAACTTTTGCCTACTTCCAAGGGCGGCACATTTTGGTTAGCGGGGATACTAACGCCGATCACCCCTGATACATTGCTAATTGTGAGATCCTGTTTATAAATCTGCTTGCCGCTTTTATCTTGTAGGATAAATTCGGCTGATTTGGCCTCTGTTTGAGGCAAGTAGAAAAAGAAAGTTGGATAGTCGGAAACAGTCCGTCCCATCTTATTTTTAGGCACTAAGGCTGTGAGACCTAGCTGACTAATGCTCGCGCAGCCACCGCGCACAGGGCGTCCCGGTTGAGTGGGGGGCCGCTCATCCATATCTTCACGGGGCTGAACGAAGCGCGGCCCTCCCGATTGAGTGATTGGCTTGCCATCTACGTCTGGAGTCGGCTGTCCCACAACTGCTAATTGGGAAGCATTAAGTGTTGCTATCAATACTATTGAGCCAACGGATGTCAGATGGAGGATAAATTTAGTAATTGTTTTCATATTAACTCCCTGAATTTTTATGGATAGATTCTCTCTTTTTATTTATTTTTACTTCCCAAAATCCGGTAGACATTAACTTTTTGTTCCCTGCCTCTTAAAGGCAAAGCTCCCCAAGATTCTACCTCAAATTTGTCCGCCAGATGCAGAAAGGTTTCTTCTGCAATCAATATCCGGCAAGTGTCCTCGTGCCGATCCTTTTCGCAGCTTTCCAGGCGAGAGGCAATATTTACGCTGTCGCCGATCACTCCATATTCTAAACGGGTTGCGCCTCCCAGACTACCCACCATAACAGGCCCTGTAAAGATGCCTACTCGCATTTTTACGGCCGGTAAACCGCGAGCACTCCAATTTTGATTCATTTCTGGCAAGCGGGAACTGATGGCTAAAGCGCAAGATACGGCAAGGCGAGCATCTTCGGCAATTTCTTCTGGAGTTGTGCGGGGAATGGGTACGCCAAATACTGCCAGCATTCCATCTCCGGTAAATTTATTAATCACGCCTTGATGTTCTTGGACTTCTTGGGCCATTGCTGATAAATACTCATTTAACCAACTCATTACCACTTCTGGTGGTAGTTTTTCGGAGATTGTACTAAAACCCTGCACGTCGGTGAGGATGATCGTAGCAGTAACTTTTTGCCCTGGCAATAACCCTGATTCGAGCAAATGGACGCGCTCTTTCCACAAGGCATTTGCGATCGCCGGTGAAGTTTGTTGTCCTAATAATTTCATCACAATCCCTTGCTGTTGCCTCGACTGCTCGTATTTATAGGTAACTGCGACTCCTGCGGTGATTAAAAGGGCCAGGGCTGGAGTGATTAGAGGTATCCACCCCTGTTGCATGAAGAGGAAAAAGGTGAATCCGAATAATGAGCCGCAAGATGCGATCGCGATCGCGATCAAATTCAGCGATTTTTCTAGCCGCCAAGCTAAACAGCCGCCCACTGCACTCCAAACCACAATCCAGAGGATTTCTTGCCATTCATCCCAATACCAAAATAGCCCTTTCCCATCTAAAACTGCGCTGAGAATTTGGCTAGTAGCCGTTGCGTGAATGAATACCCCCGGCATGGGCTGGTTTCCGGTTCCAGTAGCGCTGTAAGGGGTCGAAAAGAAATCTTTGGCAGTTAGGGCTGTAACGCCTATTAGCACTATTTTACCTTTTACCCATTTCGGGTCAACTTTTCCCTCTAACACTTGAGTTAGTGTCACGGTTTTTGCTATATTTTCAGGAGAGCGGTAATTGAGCAGGATTTGATAGCCTTGGGCATTAATTTTCTGATAACCTCCTGAGTTCGATCGCAACTTGGAAAATACTGTTTTGTCTACCTGGAGTGTATTATTTTCTATTAGTTTAGAATCTATTTTTTTGTGGTTAAAATAGGCAAAAGCTAGTCGCAGTGAAAATGAAGTCAATGTCGTTTTACCATTCTTGGCGTACATCAAATTGCGACGCAGTATACCGTCGGGATCGACGACTAAATCGTTAAATCCTACCCGCTTTTCTGGTATATTGGGAGGTGGTGGCGCTGAATCTTCTTTAGAGTTACCGATCAAGGTAATGGGGATTACTTTAGGGTTTTGCCATTGAGTTACTAATTCTGCCTTCCCCGGTTCGTAGGGAATATTGCGAATTATATCTATGCCAATAGCTGTGGGTTCAAGACGGGCTATTTCTGCGATACCTTTTGCTAAAGTACGATCGGAAATTGGCCATTTTTCAATAGTATTAATGTCCTGATCTGTGATTGTTACTACCAGTAACCTGGGGTCAGGAATCGCATCAGGACGCAACTGCACCATGAGGTCGTAAGCATTTAATTCTAGTGGCTGGAAGCCGCCTAAATGCCTCACTCCCAATAGGGTTCCGGTCACGACAATCCAGATAATAGCAAGAGGTTGCAAGTCAGGGAAGGGGAAGAAATAAGTTAAGTTTTTCCAACGTCTCTCCGCCAATTTATGATAAATTCTATTAAAGAATTTGGGCATAAAATTTTTTGTTTTAACCTTCATTGACAAAGTTTGCTAAATCTTAACTTATCACTAATGCCCCTTACCGATGCCCAATTTTTAGTTTTCTTGTGCGGTTTTGGCGATCGCACTTAATTGCAATCCCTGCGGATAGCTGTTTTCTTCTTTGCTGCGCTTGATGTCGGCCATTGAAATCTGGGGTTTGAGGTATTTTGCTAAAACTTTAACCACGTCGCCCCGATCGATCGTCCCCACTACTGAACCAATCGGCGAGAGGACGATGATTCGGGGGAGTTGACGGGCTTCCATGCTGTTAATGACTTCTGCGAGGGATGCTTTTTCCGAGACTGTGGGGGTTTTTCCCAGGGGTTTCAAAATGTTGTGCAAAGTCTGAACTTGCCATTGACTGCGTTCTGTGAAGCGAATATCGTCGATCGACACTAAGCCCAAATCCCGGCCGTTGGTCGCAGCAATGTAAAATGGAAACGGATTGACTTCTAACAAATATCGATCGGCAAATTCTCGCAGAGTCAAATCTGCATCTACAACTCGAAACTCGCGGCTCATCGCATCGCTGGCTTTAATTTTGAGCAGGGCTTCTTGCAGGGAAGTAACTTGGCTATAAGCAGTGGCATTGCGAATGCCAAACCAGCCGATCAGCGCAATCCACAAGCCGCCGTACTCGCGTGCTAAAAAGCATAAACTCAGACCCAAAGCAACAGCCAGCCAACCTAAAACTTGTCCTGTTTTTGCCGCCCAGCGAACGCCGGCAAATCGAGAGCCGGTGATTTTCCAAATTGCTGCTTTTAAAACTTGTCCTCCATCCAAAGGCAGACCGGGAATTAAGTTAAATAATCCCAAAACAAGATTGATTAGTGCTACCCTTTCGGTGACAATTGCTAGCAAACTTTTTGGGGGAAGAACTTGAGAACCCAAACCGAGAATTAAAAACAGTGCAAAGCTGACGAGAGGGCCGGCAATGGCTACTTGAAAAGCTTGACCGGGAGTTTTTGATTCCGAGTCGATCGAAGCTACTCCGCCAAATAAGAATAAGGTAATAGAATTAACTTTAATGCCTTGCGATATCGCCGCTAAGCTGTGTCCGAGTTCGTGCAAGAGCACGGAAGCAAACAGTAGCAGAGCTATTGCTAACCCCGCACTCCAGGAGAGCGCAGGCCCCCACAGGCGGTAACTGCTGGCGTATTCGCGGGTTGCTAAGGCTAAAATTATAAACCACGAATAATCTATAACTAGGGGGATGCCAAATAAAGAGCCGATTCGCCAACCTGTCTGCATGAAGTTTCCTGGGAAAGGAGAGCAAGAAAGAGTTTCTATTATATCTTTTCTCACCCCTTGCCTTTGCCTTTCCCCTGATTTTTACAGAACTCCGGCGTTACCCAAGCCCAAGATTACTCCGGCTCCGAGCAAGTGGCCGAAGCTGGCTGTTGCCAGCAATTCTGGTACGCCGAAGCCTTTGAACATTCCAGGGAGTGCAACGGGTAAAGCTGGGCCCTTGCCTCGGTTTTGCTTGGAGATGCCGTAGTAGCCGATCGTGATCGCCAGCAAATTGCATAAAATCATTGTCAGTCCTACCATTGGCGACCACTCAGGTGTTGAGGGAGCGGTAGATTGTACGGCTAACAGCAAAGATGAGGTGATCATGTTCTTATTTCCTGATTTCACAGATCAATTGATTTCCAAGATTATAAAAAGCGGTTTGCATTAAACTAAGATTTGTTTTAATAGTTAACAATTCGTTGATATTTTGATACAACTGCGGAACCGAGGAGGAAGAGTGCGGGTTAAAATTTGCGGAATCACTAAATTAGACCAAGGAATTGCGATCGCCCGCTTGGGAGCCCAGGCTTTGGGGTTTATCTGCGTGCCCGCTTCCCCCCGCTATGTCACCCCAGAAAGAATTCGCCTGATTGTCGAGCAGTTGCCGGAAAATGTCGATCGCATCGGCGTTTTTGCAAACACCACAATAGAAAATATCTGTCAAGTAGCGGCAGAGTCAAATTTAAGCGGGGTGCAGTTGCATGGAGATGAAACAGCGGAATATTGCGATCGACTGCGGGAGTTTTTGCCGGGAATTGAAATTATCAAAGCCCTGAGAGTTAAGACTCCTGAAACTTTAGCCACCGCTGCTGTTTATGCTGTTCATGTTGATACTTTATTGCTGGATGCTTACCATCCAGGGCAATTGGGCGGTACTGGTAAAACGATCGACTGGAGGATGTTATCAGAGTTTAGACCGCAGTGTCCTTGGCTGCTGGCGGGCGGTTTAACACCCGATAATATTTTAAATGCAATTGATAGTGCGATCGGCAATAACTTCAGCGGTGTTGACCTTTCTAGCGGCGTAGAAATAGCGCCGGGAGATAAAGATTTGACCAAAGTTGCTCAGTTGTTTGCTAATTTAAGTCAACTTGCTCATCATTGATAAATTGGCAATAGCAAATTCGCGCTTTTTATGCGATTCATTCTTTAGTCAGCGTGGGCGAAGCCTGCCTTATACAAGGCAGACCTCGTTGATACAGTAGCGGTTTCAACCGCAGTTTATTCCCTTTATTCTGTTAGCGGCGGATCTCAAAAGTACGCGCGGCGGAGCTATCTTGAAGGGAATCGCCCTCCGGGTCTTGGTATTCCAAAACCAACTCACTAACCGTAGCCCCGGTGGGACCGCGGCGGCACCAACTAATCATTCCTTCCACAGCTTTTTTGGATCCTTCAAAGACAGCCTCGACGCGGCCGTCAGGGAGATTTCTTACCCAGCCGCTGAGGCCGAAATACTTTGCTTGATTCCTCGTTGAATATCGGTATCCTACTCCTTGAACTAATCCCGAAACAAAAACGCGGACTCTGACGGGCGGCAATGATTGGTTTTGCATAATAAACGGCTCAACTTACTGTTAACATCTGTTTGAAAATTTTAAGGATCAGTTTGATTATGTTAAATTTTAGTGCGATGGCGCTGCCGGGATTCCTGATACGCCGTATCACCCTGGCTTTTTCAACTATTCCCGATTTCACTGATTGGCTGGTTGCAGCTATGCTCGCGCTGGTTTACACTTTGATCGCTCTTTCCGTGGGTTTTTGGTCGGGATTTCTAAAAGTAGACGTGCAAACCTCTCGGCGTACAATTGTGGGAGTGCTTCTTGGCTGTTTGTTAAGTCCGGGCATCACCGAGGAATTATTGTTCCGGGTGTTAATGCTGCCACATCCGTTAGAGAATGCTTCTGGGTTAATGCTGTGGTTTTGGGGATGCGCGAGTTTGGCGGTTTTTGTAGTTTACCACCCGCTGAACGCGCTGACTTTTTATCCGGTTGGTCGATCGACCTTTATGAATCCAGTATTTTTGCTACTGGCGGCAATTTTGGGAGTTGCGTGCTCCATCGCATACCTGCAAAGCGGTTCTATCTGGCCTGCGGTGGCGGTTCACTGGCTCGCAGTAACAGCCTGGCTGCTGCTACTGGGCGGTTACAGGAGGCTGTATGGTTAAATGTAAAAAGTCTAGCATCACTATTTTGTCGGGAGGATCTCAGTTGTGGGTATCATAGGAGCGATCGTAGGTTTTTTGGCAGGGGTAGCAGTTGCTTACTGGTTAGTGGAAAAGCGCTTAAAGAAGCAAAAGCAAGAATACTTGCAGCAAACTCGCAGAATTAGTGAGGAAATAGAATTAGCTCAGATGTCTCGGGTGCAACAAGCTGTCGAATCTCAGAAAGGAGAACGGGAAAATCAGCTTAGAAAAGCTACTATCGAACACGACAATTTACTCAGACAAGTTACTACCCAATACGAAAACCAGCTCAAACAAGTTGCGGCTCAATATGAAAACCAGCTCCAACAAGTTTTGGCAGAACGCGACAGTCAGCCCCAACAAGTGCCTAGCGTAGATGAGCATGAGCTGCGGCGACAAATCAGCGAGGAATTAGAAGCCGCTAACAATGCTAGGATGCAGCAAAATATCCAATCTTTGCAAGCAGAACACGAACATCATTTACTCAGAGTTGCTGACGAATTGCATCTAAGTTATCAAGCTCAGATGGAGCAACATTTGCAAAACCTGCAAGATGAACACGAAATTCGCTTGAGGCAAACTGCTGAGGAATATGAGAACCGCGAGGTTGAGATGCAGTTAAATATGGAGGCTTTGCAAGAGCAATACGAGAGTCAGTTGCAAGCGGCTCACGAGCAGTTGAGAGCACACGAAGCTCAGATGCAAGCTACTATCAGGTCTTTGCAAGAGCAGTACGAGAGTAATGTACCACAACAAGAAGTCCCCGATCAGCAGTTCAGTCAGTTAAATTCAACAGAATTTGCCGAAGGTTTATCACAAGAAGAAGTTTGGCAGGAACTGTCAAGTGAGTTAAATCGAACAGAAGTTGAAGAAGAGTTAAATTACACAGATTTTTCGGAACCACAATCAATTGATTTACTTCAACCCGAAGTCGAACAACAGCTTCCAATTGCCAGACAAGCACCAAGTTATTCCCTACCGCAGTTGATGGGATGTGTTCAAAGTCAGGACAAAGAAACCCGCAAGTTTGCAGCGTCTGCTTTAGGTAAAATGGCTGCTGCTAATGCTCTGAGATCGGAAGGTCAGCGAGCAATAGAAACCTTGGGAAAATTAGCTCAAGATATTCACCCGGAGGTGCGCGAATCTGCTGTGGAAGCACTAGCAATGATTAAGTCTGAAAAAGTGATTCCGCTGCTACAAAAAGCTTTGCGAGATATAGATAGCGGTGTGGCAAAATCGGCAAGTGCTGCGCTCAATAAGTTTAAGTTTTATCCGCGCACTCCGGCGGCTAAGCCGAAAACTGTTGATGTGAAGAAACCAAAGCGTTAAGCATTTATATCAATTCCGGTTGCACCGTCCGTGATTGTTGACTGTTGACTGTTGACTGTTGACTGTAGAAGGAGGGGTGGAAAAACTGAATGGTTGAGTGTTAACTGTTGACTCGATTTTACAGCATATTCCAGAATATGCTGTAACTTGTGACTAATGACTACTGACTGATGACTAATTTAAAATCGCTGCTTTGTACCGAGTATAAGTTTGAGGTCGCCGGAGTCGCTAACAGCCATATCTAAGCGAATCAATCCAAAGGACGATCGCACCCTCACACCCACCCCAACACCCGCCCCAGTTCCTGGTTTGTCCCTGACTACCGCCGGTTTTCCCAGTACACTATCTCCTGTGCCCAAATCCGACGCAAAATCAACAAATATCACGCCGCCAACATCCCTGCCCACAGGAAACCGATATTCGCCCGAAGCTAAAAAATAACTCCGGCCGCTGCCAATATCCCCGCTATCGTAACCCCGCACGGAATTGCGGCCGCCGAGGCGAAAAGCTTCCGTTGGTGGCAAATCCCCGATTACCGTGCCCGCTTGCAAGTTAAAAGCCAGCATTTCGGGCAAGGCTTCGGACTCGCTGATGCCGAACAAAGTTACTGGTACATACTGTATATAATTTGCCAACAGCCTGTTACTCACAATGTTACCTCGTCCCAGAGGTATCGACTGCTCGGTGCTGAGGCTGAGAATCGAGCCACTGGTGGGGTTGAAGGGATTGTCCCGCAGATCGAGGATTGCGCCCAAAGAAACTGTGTATAACTCGTCAACGCCGCTGCCGCTGAATGTGAGAGGATTGCCGAGTTCGTCCCGGCGGGCGATATTTAAGTTGCGATCGCGCGTACTGATGTTTGTATAATTTAGTCCCAAAGTCGATTGCCAATCGCCCAAAGGTCTGGTAAACCTCAGATTTCCCCCCACCCGAATTTCCCGAACTCGGTTCCCGTTGGGCAAATCAATATCTTTGTTGAAAATTTCCGATATTCTGCGATCGCCAAAAGCTCTCACACTGTATCCCAAACGGTCTTCGGCGGCAACGTAAGGGCTGACAAACTGGACATCGTACTGGATACCTCGGAGGCTGGGCTGAAGATCCACCGCCAGCCGCTGGGGCGTTGTTCCGAAAGTTCGATCGGTATAGGAAAGAGGAACAGCAACGCCAACATCATCACTAAGAGTGGCACTCACGCTAAAAGAGCGAGCCGATCGCTCTTGAACGTTGTAGATTACATTAACATCCGTGCCAACTTCTTCGATCGAAACCGTAACCTTGTCAAACAATCCCAATTGGTGCAACTGCTGTAAATCCGATCGTACAACTTCCCGGCTGTAGTTATCCCCCGCCTTGAGTTTGAGCTCACCTCGGATAAAATCTTCCGAAATTCTGCCCTCAATTGGATTCCCTTTTTTATCAACAGCTTCGCCTCTGGAATTGACAAAGCGAATTTTCACCTCTGCAACGTAAACGCCCTCAGCATTGCCCGCTTGACTGATTTGTAGAGTACCGCCTAGCTGTCGGGCGTTGCTGTTTACTGCTTCGGGGATTTCGGCGTTGGCTGCCAGCGTCGCCGGAGTTTTTAACAGAGATGTAAAATCTTTATGGTGGCTGGACTTGAGTGAGGGCGATCGGAGTTCTGCTGAAGCTGCCAGCTCATCGGATGCCGGCAAATCCTGCACAGTTGGGTTCAAACCAACTAACCCCGCATCCATTGGTGTGAGCAATCGCCGACAGACCGCCAGGGACTCAAGTCCCTGGCTAATAGCTGAAGTCCTCTGAAGAGGACTAATGAGTTCTTCAGTCCTCTTCAGAGGACTTTCGCTTTGAGGCAGGGGTTTCAACCCCTGCCGGACTGAACGCGCATCAGGCCCGTCAATCTCTGCTGAACAGGCATCAGGCAAGTCAATTTCTGCGGCTTCCTCTCTAAACTGGACCTGAGTCGGTGCGGCACTCGGATCGATCGCCCGCGCCGCCAATTCGCCGCCAGCCAGCCCAGCCAAAGTCAAAAATGCAATAATCGGAATTCGCATAGACATTAAATTTAAAACACACCGAACGCATATTACCCAAAACCTGGCCCCCTGCATAATTAGCCGAAAAGAAACCCGGTATTGTTGATGCTACCGGGTTTCTGGGATGCTGAAATCTGGGAAAGTTCGATCGACCGCGGGCGATCGTAAATTGGGGAAACCGAAAATTTGTTTAAATAGCTTGGCGAGAAACTCGTTTCTCAAAATGAGCCTGAGTCTGCTGCAACAGTTGTTCGCGACTATCCTTAGCGGTGGTAATGGTAGGGAGCAAGTTGCGAGCTTGTAAAGTCATGTGAAGCTGTAGGTGTGCTACGTACTCACTGACATCTTCGCGAAGAGAGCAAGCCGGGTACTGTTTTAAAGTAGAGTTCAAAGTGTTCTCCTGCTTTGGGTTTGTAGAGTTTTCTAATAATCATAGACAATATCATGGTCTATTTCTAACTGTGTACTCCGTAATGAAGTTTAACCTTTGGACTGCTTTTTTGTTACAATCCTTTACAAATAGATATTACCTCTCACGAGTCGATCCCCATGCAGTCTCAAGCACTTGGACGACAAAAGCATATCAAATCCGTTAGCATCGGAATAGTAAATTCGAGTTGACTGTTGACGGTTGACTGTTCACTGTTCACGGCGTCAACAGTCAACAGTCAACATCATTCCGGTGTAACCGGAAATGATAAGCACACATTAACTACATTTGTCAATAGCACCACCCAAACAGCCGCCTACCTGGACATCGGGTGCGGCAGACCATTATTGATGCTGCACGGTTTCTTAGGAGAAAAGACTTGCTGGCTGCCATTAATTGAGTTATTGCAATCTCTGTTTCGGTGCATCAGTTTAGATATGTTAGGTTTTGGAGAATCCAGCAAACCAGAAATCCGCTACGACGTAGCTGTAGAAGTTGCTTTTGTGCGACAAGTTGTAGAACAACTAAATATCGAACCTTGCTGCATCATCGGACATTCTTTTGGCGGTTGGGTAGCATCTGCATATTCCCTCAAATATCCTAATTCTGTCAGCAGTTTAGTGTTAGCAGCACCAGCCGAAATTCGGGACGACAGTTTTTGCGATCAATACGATGCTTTGCGGCCGCTGTTGTGGGAAACCCCAGCCGTGGATTGGGTCGTGCAGTTGGCAAAATCTTTTGCTAGTTTAGCGGGAAAAAGTGAGAAATTGCAGCAAATTTCTGGGTGGCGCAGGGAGTTGATATCTCAACCAGTAGCAAGGTCATTTTTAATGAGTCGGATGCGGCCAGAAGATGCAGTTGATACAGTAGAAAAAGAAATTCACCAATTGCAAATTCCTACCTTACTCATCGCAGCAGATAGTGACGAAACAATTCCTCTATGGCACTGTGAAACCTACGCTAACGAGATACCAGGGGCAGAATTAGCAATTATTCCCAATGCTGCTCACGGGTTGCCGCAAACTCAAGCTCAAATTATGGCAAAGTTGACTTGTGAATTTTTGAATAATTAAGAAAAACTGTGCAAGAAGCCGAATCATAAAAATTGTGATAAGCCACTAATTGCCAATAATTGTGTTTTAGTATACTACTTTATTAGGAAATACAGAATATATTGATGAGTGTCTTGTACAATTATTTTTATGGCTCTTAAATCTTGTGTCAGCAGGAGCTACAGACATTTAGTTGAGTCGGGGGTATTACCAATGGCAGCACTGAGCAACTACTTTAATCTGGAAGAAATTACGACAGCCAGAAAAATTAGTGCTGCGGTAATTAACATCAGCGGCCGCCAGCGAATGCTTTCCCAACGAACGGCTTTTTTTTGCATGAGGTTAGTTTGCTCTCAGAATGGCGTAGAAAGAGCTAAACTGCGGGGTAATTTGTTAGAGGCGATCGAGCTTATGGAAAAATCGCACCGCGACTTAATTAATATTGGCAGCAGCGTCAACTTAGTGAGTCCCCCTTCACCCACCCTCAAGGCAATGTATTTTGAGCCGCCACTGTATTTAGACAAACAAGTGCGCGCATATATCGATCGAATAAAAGCATTGGTGCAAGTTCCTGATGCCGAACTCAGCCTGGAAAACCCCCACCTGCTGTACATTGTGGAAGCGGCGGGCGGCGACTTGCTAGAAGCTTTCGATGCCGTGGTGAGTCAATACCAGCAAGAAAGCGAAATCGAACAATTTGAAATCGACCTTAAACAGGTTGAACTTTATCAAGAAAGTTGTGCTGCTACCTCGAAAGCGGAAGCTCAAGCCGCCCAGCTCGATCGCGCACTTTGCGAACTAAAACAAACTCAAGCTCAACTCCTCCACAGCGAAAAAATGTCTTCGCTGGGGGCGCTAATGGCTAGTATCGTCCACGAAATTAATAACCCAGTTAGTTTTATTTACGGCAACTTGAGCCATGCCGCAATTTATACTCAAGATTTGTTGAACCTGCTGTGTCTCTATCAAAAATACTGCCCCAATCCCTGTCCCGAAATTACAGATCTAATCGAAGAGATAGATCTTGGTTTTTTAGTAGAAGACTTGCCTAAAGTTATCTCTTCCATGCAAATGGGTTCCAATCGCATTCGCGAAATTGTCAAATCTATGGGCAACTTTTCGCGAACCGATAACAGTAACATGACCATGTGCGACTTGCACGACAGCATTGACAGCACCGTGTTAATTTTGCGAAACCGTCTCAATTCTCAAATAGACCGCCGCGACATTCAAGTAATTAAAAATTATGGAAAATTGCCTCCTGTAGAGTGTTATTCAGGACAGCTAAATCAAGTATTTATGAATCTAATTACCAACGCGATCGATGCTTTGGACGAGGTATCACAAAATCAGCCCTATGCTGCGCTAAAAATTTCGATAACCACAGAATTAGCTGGGCCCGATCGCGTGAGAGTGCGGATTGCTGACACGGGAACCGGAATGACACCACAGATAAAAGAGCGAATGTTCGAGCAGTTTTTCACCACCAAGGAAATCGGTAAAGGTACTGGTTTAGGATTGTCTATTGTCTACAAAATCTTAGTAGAAAATCACCGAGGATCGCTCCGGTGCGAGTCGGAACCCGGCAAGGGAACAGAATTTATCATTGAACTGCCGATCCAGCAAACTTAAGCAATTTACTAATCATCGAAATTTATCTGTGTTAACTATGTGTGGCACGGGCGTCCCGCCTGTGTTAACTGTGTGTAGCACGGGCATCCCGCCTGTGTTAACTGTGTGTGGCACGGGCATCCCGCCTGTGTTAACTGTAGTTAAAATTTACACATATCCTACGCTAATTCGAGCTTCAAAGTTGGCAACAGCTTTTCTAAATTTCTGAGAGATTTCTGTTGCCAGGGAACATCATTTGAACCCAATACCAAAAGTTGAATTGTTTTCTTTTTCCGAACGGCAATGACAAACTTTGACAGCATACTGATACCAGAACTGTTAACAAATTCCAAATTTTTTAGGTTCAAGGTAATAGTAGGCGGTTCGGGATTGGCGACCTCATCTAATAATTCGACTATTGGCGCATACTCTGCTGGGCCGCTCAGGCTGAGTTCGCCTTGGAAAGTGACTGTGACTGATTCTGGATCGTACTGAATGCTGTAATCTTCACCTTGAATTTCTTGAATGCCCATTGTGATTTTGTTTCCTGACTAAAATATTGCGATCGCACAAGAGAGTAAATATTGAAATGCTAGCAACTAGACCCTAATTTGAACCACCGTCGTAACAATGATGGTATCACTATCTGGTCTGCACTCGAATTTCCAACCTATCTTAGCTGAATAGTCATTAATCATCGTCAGCAATCCCAATCCCGATGTGTCACTTTCCGATTCCGCATTCTTTTCAAGCTGCTGCAAATAAAGTTCATTTGGATCAGAAGCCAGAATTTCTTCAATAAAATCCTTCAATTTATTTGCCATTTCTGGCTTGACACTATTACTGGCAAA
This sequence comes from Microcoleus sp. K1-B1, assembly GCF_036704705.1. NCBI lineage: Bacteria > Bacillati > Cyanobacteriota > Cyanophyceae > Oscillatoriales > Microcoleaceae > Microcoleus > Microcoleus sp. K1-B1. The sequence goes on from NZ_JAUBSH010000010.1 coordinate 93,858, forward strand.
AATTACCGCCGTCACCTCTGTTTCACCAATAAAGTGTATGCCAAATCTGACCTTGTAATTGGTATCATCGTTATTAAATTTAATCGCATTTTCTAACAGTTCGTTGGCTACGTAGCTCACAGCTCCCTTGCTTTCTTTTATCCGTTTCTCGCTGCTAGCATCCTCCTCATCCACGGGTAGAAAGCTAGACAAATAATCGGCTACAAAATGAGCTGAAAGCCGATTGTTACGCCAGCGCTGTTTGATCGGGCGAGAACTGGGGGTAAATGTAAGTTCTAGGGAGTCGTGTTCAGGAGGAAAGTCTTCAATGAATTCTCCAAAGATTTGTGTCATTGTTTTTAAGCTTCCAGATGTCATAATTTTTCGCCCTCCAATTGATGTATTAATGTTACTTCTGGGTAAATTTCCACACGCCATTCCAGTTAGCAGGAAGACTCTTTTCTAACAGCGATTGGATGCGTTTTAGATAAAGTTGACTGGGCTTGTCATCTGGATTTAGTGCTACTATCTGTTCAAAACAAACTATAGCCTTAGCAAAATTTCCCTGACAATATTCTTGGATACCCTCCTCAAATATAGGCAAAGTTTGAATTTTGAGCGATCGCACTGGTTCTACTTCAACATCTAACACCTCACAAACTGTAATGGCTTCTTGTCTACCTTTGACAATAGCCCGATCCAAAAAACGGATATGATACTTTTCGGGTTTACTCAAACGTTGTACCACATCTCCAGAAATTAATAAAGATACGCCATAATACTTAGTCAAACCTTCCAGACGAGCGGTGAGATTGACATGATCTGAGAGCGCATCTGCTTGCATCCGATTCGCATCTCCAATAATCCCAACCATCGTATCACCCACATGGATACCAATGCCAATCTTTAGCGGTATATCCCCATTTATTTTACGGCTTTGATTGTATTTATGCAACTGCTCCAATTTCACAATTCCTGCCTGAATAGCATCATCCACGCCATCAGGAAAAACTGCCATGACTCCATCTCCAATATACTTGACAATAAAACCGTTGTGCTTACGAATTTCAGGACTAATTTGCTGTAAATAGTTATTGATGAAGTCAAAGTTTTCTTGAGGAGTCATTTGCTCCGCCATCGTGGTGAAGGAACGCATATCGGAAAACATAATTGCCATCTCTTTGCTCACGTGATCTCCAAGCTGGAAATCAACCATGCTTTGCTTTCCGAGAAATTGGAGAAATTCATCGGGAACGAAACGTCCGTAAGCCTGCAAAAGTTTCTCTAATTCTTGTTCCCGTGTTTTCACGGTTTGCACCATATGGGAAAATACCTGTGCCAGTTCTCCCAGTGCATCACTGCGCGCTGCCACATCTGACAATATCTGAGGTTGAAAGCTATTGTTTTTTACAGCAATAGCTGCATCTATAACCTTTTTTACCTGCTCGATGTAAGTCTGCATCTCTCGGTTTTTATGATGGATCTGGTTTTCCAGATCCGTGGAGTGTTGCGTGACAATTTCTACTAACGTTTCATAGCTGTTTTTTTCATCCTCTACTTCCTCAAGTTTTTCGCTCAACTCCTGTAGCTGGGTATAGAGTTCTTCTGGAGATTTAGATGGTGCTAAATTTATTTGTGGTTTCATAATTTATACTTCCGAATCTGGAAGTGCAAAGTTGTTTGACTTCCTCGCTGTAAATTATTATAACTTACACGCGCGGAACTCGAAATCCTGTTTCAGCTTCGATGCTTGACCACTAAATCCAAGATTCCTCGTAGAAACCTGGTTGACGACCGTCAATCATAAATTATGCACAATATTTCCCTGTTGCTTCAATACTAGCAAAGTAATGTCATCAAATACCTTTTGTTCTCCAATAAATTTTCGCAAATCAGCGATGGTGGCTTCCTTGATTTGTTCGGCGCTCAAATGCCAGTTTTGAGAAACCACTGCACAGAGTCTTTCGATACCGTAGAATTTTTTGTGCATATTTCTAGCTTCGGGAATGCCGTCAGTATAAAGCACCACCCCGTCCCCCGGCTCTAAGTCAACTAAAACATGGCTAATCCAATCGGAAATATCTTCATCTAAACCGAGCGGAAATCCTAAATTTAGGGTGTCTATTCGCTGGATTTGACCACCTTTCCTGACCACAAGAGTTTCCTCATGTTGACCGCTGATACTAATTGTGCGATCGGCATAGTTGAGCAAAGCTAGTGTCATATTTTTGTCTGAGTTCATGCGCTGGACATTTTTATAAAGAGTGCGGTTGAGGGTATCTAAAAAACGCACCGGGTTGGATTCTTGCATTTCCTGAAGAGTGCGGACAGCAGCTTGAGTCATCACCATCAAAATGCCACTTTCTAATCCGTGTCCGGTGACATCACCAATGCAAATTGTGACAACCCCGTTAGTACAAAGTACGTCGTAGTAATCACCACCTACTTCCGAGGCTGGCTCCATAAATCCGGCAATATCTAAATCTTCAATGGCTGCAAGTTCTGCAGGTTTTGGCAGAATCAACTGCTGCATTTGTTTGAGCATATCGAGTTCGGAGCTCATGCGGAGGTTTTCCGCTTTCAGGCGCTGGTTGAGAGCAGCAATTTGTTTGGTGGCTGTAGCGAGTTCAGAGGTACGTTCTTTGACTTTATCTTCTAGAGTTTCAAAAGATTCTTGCTGTTGTCTCGCCATACTGTTAAAGGAATTTCTTAAGGTTTCAATTTCCCAAATCCGACTGGAATCAACGTTCTGGTTGAGAGCACCACCTGCTAGATATTCTGAAGCTTGAGCAATTTGATTCAGGGGGCGAGTAATCCAGCTAGCGGTGAAAATACCCACTCCAACAGAGATAATGAGAGCCACAATACACAGCCCAATAGTGTAGCGAGTGTTAGCATAAATTTGCGCCATAAAGTCCGCTTCAGGAACTACTACTACACTCAGCCAATTGAGGCCGTACTTGTCAGTTAGCGGAGAAACTTGGATAAATTGCCGCTCACCGTTCAGATTAAAATCAAGTTGAACAGTTTGATCGATATCTTCCAAACGCTTGAAGCGATCGAGCAGATAAAGCACACTTTGACGCATCAGCGGGTTGCTGCTTTCCTGTGCTTTGAGCCGCTTTTTATCTTTGCCTGTTCCCACCGAAAGAGGCTGTTCTTTAAGCGAGGTGGCTATTAACTCACCCTGGGGTTCAATGATAAATACTTGACCGGAATTACCCACCCTTAAGGTTTGCAGGAAGTGGCGAATTTGATCTAGTCCCATCTGGCAAGTCAGCACGCCAATTAGTTTCCCTTCGGCATCATAATAGGGTAGACTCGCATTAATTTGCAGCGTACCGTAGCCAAAATTAATATAAACTTCACTCCAAGCTGCCTGTTTCTTCTCAACAGCTACTCTGTAAAAAGGGCGCGTGCGAACGTCATAATTAGGCGTGTTTTTTTCGATTGTTGTCGGGTTTCCATTCTCGTCAAGGTTGTAATATATCAAGTCGCCACCCTCCGGAATCAGTTGCTGGGCAAGCTGAGGTTTTTCAAGTCCAACTAGCCGATTTACCCAACCCACACGCAGGTACTGACCTTTTTCGTTGGCAATTCCCGCATGACCGATCGACTTAAATTGCAGAACTTGTTTCCAAAAATATGGTCTAGCTTGCTCCAAATCGTCAAAGTTCAACACCCCCAAAGGTACAGCATCCTGATTGATCTGATTCACCAGTGGCGGAGCTTCCAAATAGGTTTGAACACGTTCGTAAACTCTCGCACTCACTTCGTGCCGCAACTGACTAACAATATCGTTGACTATCTGCTCTCCGTTTCTGTAAGACAGATAGCCAACGCAGCCAACAGCAGCCAAAATTTGGAGAACAAAGGGAACTACCAAGACATTGCGGAGACGGAATTTGCCCGCTTTGGAGACGATCGCGCTTTTTTGAGAAACCATTGTTAAAAACACTCCCAGCGGGCAGTTTTTTGTTACAAGACTTGATAATGGATATATTAAGAGCGACGGACAATGTTATCATATCAAAAACTCAACCAACATCAAAAAATCTGCGTTCATCAGCGCTCATCTGCCTCCATCAGCGGTTAAAATAAAACAATAAATCCCAACAATAATGCAAATTACTCAATCCCTCCACAGCGCCATCCTCATCTCCAACCTGGAACAATCCCAACACTTTTACAGCACCGTACTAAAACTGCAAAAAATCGATCGAGACTTAAAATTTCCCGGAATCTGGTATCAAATCGGCGACTTCCAGCTCCACCTAATTTTAGCTGCCACAATTATCCCAGATGCCGTAGACCATGCCAAATGGGGACGCAACCGACATCTAGCATTTTCTGTTGCTAACTTAGAGGCAGCCAAACAGCAGTTAATCGCTCACAATTGCCCGTTCCAAATGAGCGCATCAGGTCGATCGGCATTATTTACCCAAGATCCCGACGGCAACATCATCGAACTCAGCGAGTAAAAGATGAAAATCATCGCTTATTCTTACACCGAACCGCTACTGGAAGCAGCACCCGCACCGGAAATTTGGGGTCAAGAAGTCGATCGCACCTACCAAGACTTAGGAGGGCGGCAACAACTTCAGCAACTCCTCAAAGACTGCCAAACAGAACCAGTCAAATACTTATTAATTCAGCGGTTTGAAGAACTAGGCGACACATTGCAGCAAGTGTGTTCGCACCTCGCCCAACTCGAAAACCTCGGCGTCGAAATCATCGTACAAGCAGAAACAGAACCAAGAAACCGCAAAAACTTGCTGCACATCCTCGCAGAAATCCAGCGCAGCCAACACAGCCGGAGTATTCGCAAAGGACACGCGCGCAACCGCATCAAATCCCGGATTCCACCGGGTAAGGCTCCCTATGGCTACCGGCGCGGCAAAGATTGTTATACGATCGATAAAACCACCGCCCCCACCGTCAAAGACTTTTTTGAACACTTTTTAATTTACGGTTCCTTGCGAGGTTCCGTGCGGTATTTAGCCAAGAAATACAACAAAAAAATTTCTGTAAGTACCGGCCGCCGCTGGCTGACAAATCCCGCCTACCGAGGCGATTTGGAATATCAAAACGGCCAAGTAATTTCTAACACCCACGTTCCGATTATTTCCAGAGAAGAAGCCGCCCAAATAGACAGGTTACTGCGGCGCAACCGCTGCCTTTCTCCTCGCAGCGCTAGCGCCCCACGTTCCCTCGCCGGTTTAGCAATTTGTGCAGAATGCAACTCGCCCATGACAGTTGCCAAAGTCACCTCCTACCGCAAAGAAAAAGAATACCTTTATTTGCGACCGATTAACTGTCCAAAACAGCCTAAATGTAGCGGCATTTCCTACGATGAAGTATTGCAATTAACCATCGCCGGTATTTGTCGGGATTTACCCGATGCTGTTGCTGGGTTGCAAATGCCGAATATGAATGGAATTAAAGCAGGAATTGTCAAGGCGATCGCATCAAAACAAGAAATCATAGAGCAACTTTGGGCCCTGATAGAAAGCGGCATTTTAGACACAGAAACGGCAGAGTTTAGAGCCTACAAAATCCGCACCGAAATTGCCGAACTGCAAAGCAAATTAGCCCAACTACCCCCAGTAAATTTGCGAGAAACTGCCCAAACAGTGTCCCTGCCACAATTTTGGCTCGATTTATCAGAATCAGAACGCAGGTTTTACTTTCGAGAATTTATCGATCGCATTGAAATCGTCCGGGAAAATACAAATTGGCAACTGCAAATTATTTTCATTTTTTAAGGATTAGCTCGACGTTCATCCAGAGATGCTAGGTGAGATGCCCGACTTCTTAAGCTATTGCGGCATTTAAATTGTCTGTCAAAAAACAATCCAAATCTTGTGGGGTGTCCCGCCCGCCCTGAATATGCAATTTAAATGCCCGACTTCTTAAATAATTCGGGTATTTGGGTACTCTATTAGTTCGGTAGGAGTGGACTGCGTTTGACAATAATCAGTTTCAACCGCTGAATTATCTTTTGTAGCCTTTAGCCAATAGGCGATCATCTCTCCTTTTCCTTTAACCGTAATCGCACCTCTTTCCTCAAATAAATACCGATCTTTTAACAGTTCGTAAATAGCAGTAGTAACTTGAATATATCCCGGTAATCCTTGACATTCCATCCGAGAAGCAACATTAACAGTATCTCCCCACAAGTCATAGATAAATTTTTTAGTGCCAATTACGCCAGCAACTACGGGCCCTGTATGAATGCCAATCCGAATTTGAAATGGTTCGCCTCTGTCAGTTTGAAAATCAGCGATCGCTGCCTGCATATCCAAAGCCATATTGGCGATCGCTTCTACATGATCTGCCCTCGGCACAGGCAACCCCCCCGCTACCATATAAGCATCTCCAATTGTTTTAATTTTTTCCAAACCGTGTTTTTCAGTTAGTTGGTCAAACCTTGAAAAAATCTGGTTCAGTACATTTACCAATTCTAGAGGTAACATTCTAGCAGCGATAGACGTAAAATCGACAATATCGGCAAAAAGAACTGTTGCTGAATCAAACCTCTGGGCAGGAGAACCCTCGCCCTTTTTCAAATTTTCAACAATCGCTGCGGGTAAAATATTCAGCAATAAATGATCCGACTTTGTTTGAGCAAGCCGTAAAGCTACCTCCACCCCCTGCCGCTCTTTAATTTCGTTTTGCAAACGTTGGACAAGTTGTTGGCATTGCTTCGTTTGCTCTTGAAGTAACTGTTGTTGACTTTGAATTGTTAACTGATTTGCCACTCGTGCCAATACTTCTTTACCGTGAAAAGGTTTAGTAATATAGTCAACTCCTCCCACCTCAAAAGCTTTCACCTTATCTAAAACGTCATCTAAGGCGCTTAAGAAAATCACGGGAATGGAACTGGTTTTTGGTGAAGCTTTCAACTTTGCACATACCTCATATCCATTCATGTCTGGCATCATCACGTCCAGCAAAATTAGAGTCGGCGGAAACTCTTGCACTGTAGCGATCGCCCTTTGCCCGTTCAGCGCTTTACGAACCTGATACCCTTGTTCGGTCAAGATTGTAGATAAAAGCCGCACATTATCGGGCTTATCATCAACAACTAAAATGTTGGGTTGAATTGTAGGATATTGATGGCTGTCCATGCGATCGCTCACGGTAGTTTGTCAAGATAAAAGATATTAACACTTAAGAAGTTGACCTAAAAAAAACGCAACAGATAATTTCCGATTTTCTCTCCTAAAAATAGATGGCAAGGAGACGCTATTAGGGCTTAATCTTAGGTATTTTTTAATAAAATACTCTCCTAAGTTTAGATTAGTTGAAAACATGGATTTTCACCGCGTTGCAACTGCTGACTGCGCTATCTCTATAATATCGTCAAATAGGAAATCCTCCACCAAAGTAGTTAAATATTGTGCGGACAAAGCAAACTGGCTCGGCATTTCCTCAATCAACTTGACAATTTTATCATCGCAACATTCATGAGCAGCATGAGATATCTTTTCTACCCACTCAAGAGGCATTTGACCGAGTTGGGACTCGACAGATTGATTGCTAGTCACTCCGCTAATTTCGCTTTCATTTTCTAGTGGTGCATCAACAGATTCCTCGTAAATGTAACGCACTCCTAAAAGTTCTTCCATTTTCGCAAATAATATCTTTGCCTCGAAGGGTTTACGCATGAAATCATCGCAGCCTGCTCCTAAAATAGTTTGTCGTTCCTCTTCAAAAGCGCTAGCAGTAAGAGCAACTATTACAGTTTGTTTTCCGAGAGGATGAGCTTTAATTTTTCGGGTGGCTTCATAGCCATCCATGACAGGCATCTGCATATCCATCCAGATCAGGTGCGGTTGCCAATCCTCCCATACAGCAATAGCTTCTTCACCATCTCTAGCTTCTCTCACGAGGATGCCTAGTGGTGACAATAATCTCTCTATGACTAGGCAGTTATCGGCGCGATCGTCAACAACCAAAATCCGGTATTCTGGTTGATTCGGTGCTAAACCAATTACTTTTTTCTGCGGTTTAAGGATTTTAATCTCACTTGGAGTGGCCAGGCTGATTTGAATATCAAATGCAAACTTACTTCCCAGATCAGGTGTACTGCTGACAGTAATATCTCCTCCCATCATTTGTACAAATTTGCGACTAATGGGTAAACCTAATCCAGTCCCCTGTTGAGATTTTTGACCTGTTTTTGTTTGCTCAAAGGGTTCAAATAACTTATTCATCTCTTCTGCGGCAATGCCAAGACCAGTATCTTCAATTTCAAACTGAAGGCGTAAAAATTCCGCACGCAGGTCATTCGCGTCTACACAACTAACGTTCGCCAAGCTTTCGGACTGATAAAAACCAGTACACCATCCGGTTTTTTTTGGTATAGCTGTGGTTTCAACCGCTAAGCTTTCCGAATGTTCAGAACCCGCGCCGGCAAGTTTTTTTTGTGTGTCCCCAAACTCTGCGGTTTCACCTCTCAAACTTTCTTGTACCTGATTTTTTACTCGCAAAGTAACGCTACCCATCTCTGTAAACTTGATTGCATTTCCTACAAGATTAATCAAAATTTGCCGCAATTTACCTTCATCTCCCGTAACAAAGTGTGGTACGCCGTCACCCACTTCCAAATTTAGCTGCAATTTCTTAGATTTAGCTTTTAAGCGAAACATTTCTTCTAAGGTTTTTAGCAATCGCATTAAATTAAAGCTGCTTTCATTAAGCTGACTTCGGCCCGCTTCAATTTTGGACATTTCCAAAATGTCATTAATTAGCGCCAGCAAGTGTTCACCCGCGCGATTAATAATTTCTAGATGCTGCTGGTGTTGATTGTTGAGAGATGAATCGCGCACCATCACCTGACTAAATCCGAGAATGGCATTCAGGGGAGTCCGCAATTCATGGCTCATAGAAGAAAGAAATTCGCTCTTAGCGCGGTTAGCTGTATCAGCAGCTACAACAGCTTTTTGTAATGCTGTTTCTGCTAATTTGCGATCGGCAATTTCTGTTTTTGCTTGTTCAAAAAGGGTGGATTGCTGGATGGCAATTGCTAGCTGCACGGAAATTTGCTGAAGAGATTCTATCTCAGAAGAGGTCCAATGCCTTTGACTACGGCAATGATGAGCAATTAGTAGCCCCCATAGTTTTTCACCTTGCAAAATGGGAACCACGAGGTTAGCTTTAATTTCAAACTGGCTCAGTAAATTAACGTGGCACTCTGAAAGACCTGCCGTATAAATATTGTCGATCGCGCGAAGGTGTCCCTGCTCGTAAACAGAGACGTAGCGTTCTCGAAAACAAGGGTCATTAATGTCAATTCCCAAAATCGGCATCGTACCGACAGATACCGACTCGACGGCTATAAATCCACTCCAATCAGGGTTAAAGCGGTAAATAACTGTTCTATCAGTTGACAAAAACTGCCGGATTTCTTCAACAGCCATTGTCATTACTTCTTCTAGGTTAAGAGAGGAACGAATTCGCTCTTGGATGGAATTCACGAGCCGCTCCCTTTTTACTTGTTGCTGCAAAGCTGCTTCCGCCTGTTTGCGAGCAGTAATATCTACTCCATAACCCACGCACTCCACAGGTATGCCAGCAGAATTTTTGACTAACTTGATCTCATCGTATATCCAGCGATAATTACCGTCTTTGTGCCGTTCGCGGTATTCGTAAGAAATCGATTCTTTTTCCAAGATCTGAGCGTATGAACTAGCAACAATCTCTCGATCTTCTGGATGAACCAGGCTATGCCAATCAAGGGAACCATCAAGAAATTCTCTCGCTTCGTAACCAATCATTGAAACAATATTATCGCTGACAAATGTTACGTCATAATTCCCCCCTAATTTGCAGCTAAAAATGACCGCCGGAGTAGTCGCCAGCAAATATTGCAAGCGTTCGGTGACAGAACGCAAGTTTAACTCGGCTTGCTTGCGATCGCGAGCTTCCATTGCTAAAGCTGCGATTTGCGCCACATAGCTAGCGAAGCTTTGTTCGTCGAGGGTCCAATTCCTGGTCGTTCCCTGATGTTCTAAACAAATTACACCCGCAATTTGCCCTTTATGGGTAATAGGAACATCTAGCATCGATGAGATGTTTAAAGGCTTCAAATAAGATTCGCTAAATTCTCGGGTGCGCCGATCGGTTTTGGCATCAACCGCTGCGATCGTCTGTTCTGTGTTCAAAGCTTGGAAATAGCTAGGATAGTCAGCTACTTTCAGTTCTGCACCGGCGCTGTGTTGATTGGGAGTTAGTTCGTAAATATCCGCACAGCACAGTGCGGATTTATCTTCCTGATAAAACCAAATACTTGCCCGATCAACATTGAGGGTACGAGTTGCCATTTGCGTAATTTCTCTCAACGCCTCGCCGATATTTCCCTCGTAAATACTAGAGTTTTTGGCTAATTCTAGCAAACCATTTTGTTGTTCAGTCAACCTATTTTCTCGTTCGCGCAAAGCCGATTCAGCAGCTATTCTTTCTCTAATTTCGGCTTCTAAATAACCATTAATTTCTGTCAACTCTGCCGTGCGCTCTTGGACTTTGATTTCTAAATCATCATAAGCGTGGCGCAACGCTAATTCAGCATCTTCACGCACCGCAATTTCAGTCTGCAACTTGCGATTTATGGCCTCTAATTCTTGGGGGGTTTTTAAAGACAAAAACTGGGGCAATAGTGTTACCATCGAGGCGGCGGTGTAGCAGGAAACCAGTGCAGTAATTCCTTTTTCAATCCCCGACAGCCAATAAGCGGAATGCCAAAGCGTCCAAATGTCTATCAAGTGACCGGTGCCGCAGAGAATAATAAATGCACCAAATAAAGCAAATATTCCTAAAAAAGGAACATCGCGCCGCTTGAAGATAAAATAAATTAGCATCGCCGGAATTGAATAGTAGGCGATCGCGATTAAAAAGTCCCCAGTTACGTGCAGCCACACTAAAGGCGTTTGCCACAGATAGCAATGACCGTGAGGCATATACTGAGTTGGGGAAAAAATATTTTTGAGTGCTTCCCACATAATACTTGTTATTTGCAGATAATATGAATTTGATGATGCCTCAGTTAGGCAAAAAATAAACGAAACCGAAAATTGTAGCTGGATTCAGCATTATTTACGCCTCAAGCCAGCTTGTTCATAACAGCTTGCTTCTGCACTAGGTGGCGATCGCCAAATTGCGATCGCAAAGGAATTTCAATGATAAACTCCGTACCTCTCCCAACCTCGGAAGTGCAGCGCAAATAACCTTCATGGGCTTGAATAATCTGATAAGAAATTGCCAAACCCAGCCCGGTACCAGCACCGATAGGTTTCGTTGTATAAAATGGATCGTAAATTTTAGCGATCGCATCATAATCTATGCCAGTCCCATTATCAGCAATGTGAATCTGCACCCACTTGCCATCAACTAAAACGGTGCGGATGCGAATTTTTAGCAGTGGGCAATAGGCGTTTTGTAAGTTGTTAGAGCAATTATTTTCCCAATAGCCGTTGGTCGAATCTCCCTGCTTTACAATCTGTTCTAAAGCATCAATAGCATTAGAACAAATATTCATAAATACTTGGTTAAGCTGCCCAGCGTAGCATTCCAAGGCTGGCAAATCTCCATACTCTTTAATCACTTGGATAGGAGGACGGTTTGGTTGTTCTTTCAAGCGGTGCTGCAAAATCATTAAAGTGCTATCGAGACCTTCATGGATATTTACTTTTTTCATGTCAGCTTCGTCTAACCTGGAGAAAGTGCGTAAAGATTTAACAATTTCCCTAATTCTCTCTGCTCCAATTTTGATCGAACGAAAAAGTTTTTGCAGGTCTTCTAAAATAAAACCTAGATCAATTCTGTTAATCTTGTCTACAATTTCCGGTGCAGGAGTGGGGTAATAAACTTGATAAGCCTTAATCAATCCCAAAAGCTCTTTAATGTATTCCTCAGCCGGAATCAGATTGCCATAAATGAAGTTTACAGGGTTATTTATTTCGTGAGCAACCCCAGCTACCATTTGCCCCAAAGACGACATTTTTTCTGTTTGCACGAGTTGAGCTTGAGCGCCTTTGAGTTGTTGCAGAGCGTTCTCTAACTGCTGAGTTTGTTCTCGCAGTTTAGCTTCCGAATGCCGCAATGAATTTTCGGCCAAAGAGCGATCGCGATTTTCCTGTTGCAAACGTTCATTAGCCACCTCTAAAGCGATCGTCCTCTCTATCACCCGTTTTTCCAATTCTAGCATTAATTCCGAGAGTGCTTCTTGAGCTTGTTTGCGCTCGCCAATCTCATTTTGTAAAGCTACATTTGCCACCGCCAATTGATCGGGACTGGGAATAGCCAAGATTTTTGGGATTAGTTCCACCAGCACTGCTGCTGTAGATAGCGAAATCAACGCCGTAATCGCTTTAAGAAAACCAGAAAACCAATAATTAGGATGCCACAGCGTCCATATTTCCATAATATGGGTAATCCCGCAGCAGATAATAAAAGAGCCAAACAGCATGAAAACCCAGTCAAAAGGCACGTCTTGCCGCTTTTTTACAATATAAATCAGCGTGATCGGTATCAAAAAATAAGCGACGGATATCAAGCCATCGGACAAAACGTGTAGCCCCACTAATCCAGGCTTCCACAAGTAGCAATGACCGTGAGGAATAAAATAATTAGGAAATATTTTATGAACCATTTGCATTAAATCAAGTAGGTTATTTGCTAAAGTTGTTAAAATAGGATTACAGGGAAATCAAAAAACCTGCTAGCACAAAAAGAAGAATTATGCTTTTGGACTTAACGCTTGTGATGAGTAAAGGCAGCGATCTGAAACTACTGTTAATTAAATTAACATCAATCGACTAAGCTTTAGCAAAGTCAACTGTCACATTTTTAATTCTGCCTTTACTACCAACTGTGACACCGGCATGACATTTTGGCCAAGGATCAAGACAAAATGAGCGCAGATTCCTTTCCAGTAAGAGCGCCAGCGCCCATTGAAATTAGGTTATAGCACTCAGCGATCAGTCCGGCAACGGGGAAATTACCAGATTTAACGGATGTCACGGATTCAACTTAACGAAGAGAACCATTCTCAAAAACCTGTAGAGGTGGGTTCAGTCTTGTACCCTTGAAAAGTGCAGACAGGTTACATACACCTGCCACTACCCCGCGAGGGAATTCTTGATTATTGACAGTGATACTCTTCGGGGATATTTAACCGATTTGACCAATTACCCCCTGAAAAATGTCGCGACAGGAGCGTGTCGCAATCCAATCGGCGATCGCTCTGAGCTTTACACTCAATCATAAGTGATAATATCAACGATACACTTATATGGTTATTGCCCGTTATGACGATAGATGAGGTACTACAGCTAACTCGTGTGCGATTACAAAAAGATTTATATCCCGTACAAGAAATCATACTCCGCCAAGTTTGGGAAGGAAAGACTTATACAAGTATTGCATCTACCTCTCATTACGGAGAGCATTACCTGAGAAACATCGCCTCGTCTTTGTGGCAATCTCTCTCTCAAATCTTGCAGACATCTATTAGCAAATCAAATTTTCGCTCTTGTGTAGAATCACGTTCCCTGACCGCAGAAGAACGAGAATTAATTGAAGCATTTACCCGCAGCCAATGCCTAGCAACACCTTTAGAATTTCCCGGATCTCCCGTCCCCCTCGATTCGCCATTTTATATCCCTCATCCGCTAATTGAAGAACTCGCCTATCGAGAGATTACCAAACCAGGAAGTGTGCTGCGGATTAAAGCTCCCAGGAAGATGGGAAAAAGTTCCCTTCTGCTACGGATTTTAGATCGCGCGACTTCTCTTGACTATCGAACTGTAAGTTTAGATTTTCAGCAAGCCGAGGAAGCTGTCTTAGCCAATATCGATAAATTTTTACGCTGGTTTTGTGCCAACATCAGCCGTAACCTAGAATTACCACCTCTATTAGATGATTATTGGGATGAAGACATGGGTAGCAAAGTAAGCTGCACCATCTATTTGCAACAATATGTATTAGCAGAAATAAATACTCCTCTTGTGTTAGCTTTAAATGAAGTAAATATAATTTTTGAATATCCCAAAATTGCTAGAGAATTTTTGCCACTGCTGCGAAGCTGGCATGAAGAAGCAAAGCGGATTGAAACTTTGGGAAAACTGCGGTTAATAGTTCTTCACTCCACATAAATTTATATTCCTTTAAAGATAACTGAATCGCCTTTTAATGTCGGTTTACCGCTGCAATTGCCCTATTTTACAGAAGAGCAGATACTTGCTTTAGCCCAGCGTCACGGACTGGATTGGACAGAGGGTTCCGATGCCGATCGACTGATGGCAATGGTGGGGGGACATCCTTATCTGGTGCGGCTAGCTCTTTACCACCTCTGTCAAAACAGTGTAACGCTAGATCAGGTACTACAACAAGCTCCGACAATAGCGGGAATTTATAAAGATTACCTGCGGAGTTTTTGGGCAACATTGCAAGACTATCCCGAACTTGCGGTTGCACTTAAACAAGTGGTAAAATCGGAACACGGAGTCGAATTAGATCCGATAGTGGCTTCTAAATTATTGAGTATGGGGCTGATTCATATCGATAACAACCGCTGTACGCTAAGCTGCGAGTTGTACCGCCTCTATTTTGGTTCGCACAACTTTATTTAGACCCCACTTTACAGTTTCTTTGCGTCCAATATCAGCCTTAAAAACTCGACGTTTTCTGGCGCTTAGAAATCGCGACTATACAAACAAAGTCCGCCTACGCGGACTAAAAAAACAAGGGGGTAATTAACCTAAGTTTGGCATAATTTATATTATAATGAAGCTCCAGCACCACATCCTCACCTCTAAATAAATTTACTAAATACTCATCTTTAAACCCACCCATAAACGGCATGACCCAGGTAACATACCAAATTGGTGGCAGTCTCGCCAGTGATGCGCCTACATACGTAGTGCGACAAGCAGATTCCGAACTTTATGAAGCCTTAAAAGCTGGCGAATTTTGTTACGTGCTTAACTCCCGGCAAATGGGCAAATCTTCTCTCTTAGTCCGTACCCTGCACCGACTGCAAGCCGAAGGATTTCAATGCAGCACGATCGACATGACTCGTATCGGTAGCGAAAATATCACTCCCTTACAGTGGTATAAAGGAATTGTTGGGGATTTGTGGCGCAGCTTCAATTTGTTAGGAAAAGTTAATTTAAAAACTTGGTGGCGCGACGAAGAAGAGGTTTCATTTTCGCAAAGATTGAGTCATTTTATTGAAGATATCGTGCTGGTCAATTTTCCTCACGAGCGGATATTTATATTCATCGATGAAATCGATAGCATTCTCAGTTTGGATTTCGCTGTCGATGATTTTTTTGCCTTAATTCGGTTTTGCTACAATCAGCGAGCGATTAATCCAGAGTATAACCGCATTACTTTTGCAATTTTTGGAGTAGCCACGCCAAGCGATTTAATTGCCGACAAAAAGCGAACTCCTTTTAATATCGGTCATGCTATAGATTTGCAGGGTTTTGATCTGCACGAAGCCCAACTATTAGTTAAGGGATTAGAGAGTGCCGTCAGTAATCCTCATGCCGTTCTCAAACAAATATTAGCTTGGACTTCAGGACAGCCATTTCTCACCCATAAAATTTGCTATTTGGCGTATAGATCCAGCCTAGAAACGGCGGGAGGATTAGTAAATATTCCCCCTGGAGCCGAGGCATTTTGGGTGGATAGTTTAGTGCGATCGCAAATCATCGATAAATGGGAATCGCAAGACGAACCGGAGCATCTGAAAACGATAGGCGATCGCATCCTGAGAAACGAACAACGCGCCGGAAGATTGCTCAGCATTTACCAGCAAATTTTGCAAAGTGTGGAAGTACCAACCGATGACAGCCGAGAACAAATCGAACTATTACTATCGGGTTTATTGGTAAAAAGCCAAGGCTATTTGCAGGTAAAAAACCGAATTTATCAAGAAGTATTTAACCTCGAATGGGTAGATAAACAATTAAGGCAACTGCGTCCTTACTCCCAATCTTTCGATGCTTGGATCGCTTCCAAACAAACAGATGATT
This sequence comes from Microcoleus sp. K1-B1, assembly GCF_036704705.1. Lineage (NCBI taxonomy): Bacteria > Bacillati > Cyanobacteriota > Cyanophyceae > Oscillatoriales > Microcoleaceae > Microcoleus > Microcoleus sp. K1-B1. The sequence goes on from NZ_JAUBSH010000010.1 coordinate 109,880, forward strand.
CGCGCCTTTTGAGGGGACAAGCCTTAAAAGATGCTCAAATCTGGATGCAGGGAAAAAGTTTGAGCGATTTAGACTATCAGTTTTTAGCAGCTAGCGCCGAACTCGACAAGCAAGAAATGCAACTGACGTTAGAAGCAGAAAGGTTAAAAGAAGTCGAAAAAAATGCCAGACGGCAAAAGTGGTTTATTGCTGCACTCTCTTTCGCATTAGCGATCGCCCTGTTTCTCGGAACAGCAGCTTTTTGGCAATATCGTCGAGCTACATTGAGTGAAATCGAAGCGATCGCCACCTCATCCGAAGCCCTCTTCACCTTAGAGCAAAAATTAGACAGCCTCATCGCCTCCATCACAGCCAAGCGCAAACTGCAACAACTCGGTATAGCAAATCCCGAACTAGAAAAGCGCGTGCAATTATTACTAGAGCAGGCAGTTTATGGAGCTTCCGAGTTCAACCGCTTTTCAGGACATCAGGCGATACTGTATAGATTAGCAATCAGTCCCGACGCTCAAACCATTGCCTCAGCAAGTGTAGACAACGAGGTCAAACTCTGGCAGCGAGATGGCACCCTTGTTGCGACTCTTCCCCACAACGGTACGGTATGGAGGTTGGCTTTTAGCCCCGACAGTAAACTCCTCGCTTGCGCTAGTGAAGAGGGCACAGTTAAACTTTGGCAGCAACAGGGAACTTCTTGGTCGGGCCCCAAACTCCTACACACCCTTGAGGGACACAGTACCGAGTTTCAGGGTCTGGCGTTCAGCCCAGATGGCGAGATTTTAGCCGCATCCGGTGAGAATAACACCGTTAAACTCTGGGACAAAAATGGGGTTTTATTAACCATTCTCGATCGCACCGATGCGGTTCGGAGTCTTAGCTTTAGTCCCGACGGGGAAATGCTCGTTAGCGGAAGCGGGGAGGGCACGATCCGATTGTGGAAAAAAAACGGCGCATTCTGGGGGGCCTCCGTAAAGTTACTGCGAACGTTTCAAGGCCATAGCGCTGCCATTTGGGAGATCGAGTTCAGTCCTGACGGCGAGATATTTGCCTCCGCCAGCATGGATAAAACTGTTAAACTTTGGCCTTCCAATGCCCCGTCAGCCGAAGAGTTACAGCCCCTACGAACCCTTAATGGTCACACAGGTGGCGTTGAGGGTCTAGATTTCAGTCCCGACGGTCAGATTATCGTCTCAGCCAGCGACGATCGAACCATCAAATTTTGGAGTAAAGACGGCAAAGAGCTCAGAACTTTTACAGGGCATCGCGATGGCGTGTGGGATCTCGATTTCAGTCCTGACGGCACTTTCATTGCTTCGCTGGGTGTAGGAAATGCTGTCAAACTTTGGCAGCCGAAAAACATTTTTCTGTTGCCCCTGCAAGGTCACGACGGTGGTGTTTATGCTGCTGCTTTCGCGGATGACGGAAAAATCGCCGCCACTGCAAGTACAGACGGCACGGTGAAACTTTGGCAGCCAGATGGCACATTGCTGAAGACGCTTCAGGAGGGCAAAGGAGGGTTTTGGAATGTCGCATTCAGTCCTGACGGTAAAATCATTGCCGTGGGGGGAGAAAAAACAGTGAAACTCTGGCACAAGAGTGGCAGATTCCTGGGAGAAATCAACGCCCACAAAGGTATAGTTTACGGAATTGCTTGGAGTCCTGACGGTAAAATTATTGCCTCCGCAAGTACAGACGCCACGGTAAAACTCTGGGAGCCAAACGGCGTGTTAGTGCGAACTCTGAAGCTAGATGGCAGCGCCTTCTGGAGTGTGGCCTTTAGCCCTGATGGAAAAGCTTTAGCCGCCGTAGGTAGCAGCGGTACTCTCGCTATCTGGAAGCCCGATGGGACTTTGTTGCAGGCGATTGATGCCCATGAGGCTTTGACTCTAGAGGTCAGTTTCAGTCCCGATGGCAAGACACTCGCCACAGCCAGTACAGATGGCACCGTCAAACTCTGGAAATTAGATACCTCAGACACCTCAGTTCCTCAGAAAACACTGCTACGGAGAACGCTTAAAGGTCACACACAGGGAGTGCTGGGAGTTTCCTTTAGCCCGGATGGTGAAATCGTCGCTACGGCAAGTATTGATAACACGGTGAAACTCTGGAACTCTAACGGCATTTTGCTGACGACGCTCACGGGGCATAGAGGTGCGGTGACAGGAGTTTCCTTTAGTCCCGACGGCACTTTCCTTGTCTCCGCCAGCATGGATCAAACGGCGATTTTGTGGAATGTGAAGCAAATTCTCAATACAGATCCACTGGTGTTTGGTTGCAATTGGGTGCGAGATTATTTGCGAACGAATGCCGATGTGAAGGAGGAAGATAGACATTTGTGCGATGCCGTGGGCGATCGCTAAATTCTCCGAAACAATTAACTATAAATTATGAAAGATTACTCTTACCAAATTGGTGGCAGTCTCACAACTGATGCGCCTACCTATGTCGAACGACAAGCAGATATCGAACTTTATCAAGCCTTAAAACTCGGCGAGTTTTGCTACGTCCTCAACTCCCGACAAATGGGCAAATCTTCCCTTCTCGTTCGCACCTTCCATCGACTGCAAGCCGAAGGATTTCAATGCAGCACGATCGACATGACTCGCATCGGCAGCGAAAACATTACTCCCTTACAGTGGTACAAAGGAATCGTTGGGGATTTGTGGCGTGGCTTCCATCTTTTAGAGCAACTTAACTTAAAAAGCTGGTGGAAAGAACAAGAAGAAGTTTCTCTCCTGCAAAGATTAAGTCAATTTATTGAAGAGGTATTATTAGCGAGATTTCCTAACGAGCGAATTTTTATATTTGTCGATGAGATTGATAGTATTTTAGGCTTAGATTTTCCCGTCGATGACTTTTTCGCCTTGATTCGTTATTGTTACAACCAACGAGCCATTAATCCCGCCTACAACCGGATTACCTTCGCGATTTTCGGAGTAGCTGCACCCAGCGATTTAATCGTCGATAAAAATCGGACACCTTTTAATATCGGACAAGCAGTAGATTTGCAGGGTTTTTCCTGGGAAGAAGCCTCTCCTTTAACTCAAGGGTTAGAGAGTGTAGTTAGTAATGCCGAGGCAATTATCAAAGCAATATTAGCTTGGACTTCTGGGCAACCATTTTTGACCCAAAAGCTGTGTCAATTGATAGTAAGAGCGACGCGAGAATCTCATAGCGACGTGCTGATAATTCCACCGGGAACGGAAGGATTTTTTGTGGAATCGGTGGTGCGATCGCACATCATCCAAAATTGGGAATCTCAAGACGAACCAGAGCATTTAAAGACGATTCGCGATCGCATCCTCAGAAATGAGCAACGTGCTGGCAGACTACTAGGCATCTATCAAAAAATCTTACAAGGAGTGGAAGTACCAACCGATGACTCGCGAGAACAGGTAGAACTATTGCTGTCTGGTTTGGTAGTAAAATCTCAGGGGTTTTTACAGGTAAGAAACCAGATTTATCAACAAGTATTTAACACAAAATGGGTAGAAAAAAATCTCGCTTCCTTGCGTCCATACTCTCAAGCCTTTGATGCTTGGATAACTTCCAAGCAGACCGATAAATCCCGACTGTTGCGCGGACAGGCATTGAAAAATGCTCAAGCTTGGGCCCAGGGTAAAAGTTTGAGTGACTTAGATTATCAGTTTTTAGGCGCTTCTGAAGAATTAGACAGAAGAGAAATGCAGGTAGGATTGGAAGCAGAACGGGCGAAAGAAATTGAAGCCAGACTAACAGAAGAACAAAAAAGATTAGCTGTAGAGAAAAAAAGTTCTAGGCGGCAAAGGTTGTTGCTTTTTGTAGTAACAATAGCATTAATTATCGCCTCTGCCTTGGGGCTAGCGGTGTATTTTCAGTATCGGCAAACTGCTGTCAGCGAAATCAAAGCGATCGCCAAATCTTCCGAAGCACTATTCGCCTCAAATCAAAAATTAGACGCATTCATAGAGGCAATCAGAGGAAAGCGACAACTGCAAAAGTTAGGTGGTGTAGACCCAGAGCTCGAACGCTCAGTTAAAGAAGCTCTCCATCAAGCTGTTTATGGAGCAGTTGACTATAATCATTTATCGGGGCATGACAATGTGGTTAATGATGTCACATTCAGCCCTGATGGGGAACTCATCGCCTCAGCTTCTGCCGACAAAACGATCGATCTTTGGAAAAAAGACGGTACAAAACTAGGAATGCTTCAAGGGCATAACAATGCAGTTTTGGGAGTCGTATTTAACCCCAGAGGGGATCTAATTGCTTCTGGTTCTGGGGATAAAACAGTCAAAATTTGGCGTAAAAACAGTACAAAATCAACCAAGGTTAAGCTGAATTATACCTTATGGCAAACCTTAAAAGGACATACCAATAATATTTCACAAGTCGCGATCGCTCCTGACGGTCAAACTATTGCTTCGGCTTCTAAAGATAAAACAATTAAACTCTGGAGTACAGACGGCAAACTGCTGAGAACTCTCACCGGGCATACAGATGAAGTTAACAGCGTTGCCTTTAGCCCGGACAGTCAAACTATTGCATCTGCTTCTAAAGATCAAACCATCAAACTCTGGAATGCAGACGGTAAACTGATCAGAACCCTCACCGGACATACGGATAGAGTTATGAATGTTGCCTATGCGCCCGCAGGCTACGCCAACAGCCCTTCAGAATATCTCATTGCCTCGGCGAGTGCGGATAAAACAGTCAAACTTTGGAAGCTTGACGGAACTTTAGTCAAAACCCTAACTGGACACAGCGATGCCGTCACCAAAATCGCTTTTAACCCTCAAGGTGGTTTGCTTGCCTCGGCAAGTCTAGACAGAACAGTCAAACTGTGGCAGCTTGACGGCACTCTGGTAAAAACCCTGCTAGTCGCGAAGGATGTCGTCTCTGGATTGGCTTGGAGCCCTGACGGGCAAATCTTCGCCTCATCCAGTTGGGATGGCCCGATCGCACTCTGGAAGCTTGATGATAGTTTGCTCAAGCCTCTTAACGGACATCAAGCATCAATTTACACCATAAAATTTAGTCCTGATGGTAAGACAATTGCCACCGCCAGTCGTGACAATACCGTTAAACTTTGGCGGCTTGATGGTAGCTTAATTCGCACTTTCCCCACACAAGCAGATAAAGTTTTCGGAGTAGATTTCAGCCCAAACGGAGACACGATTGCTACAGGCGGTTATGACAGCACTGTTCGATTGTGGCGACTAAATGGAACCTTAATTAAGACTTTTACTGGACATCAAGGTAGAGTTTTCGCGGTTGATTTCCATCCAGATGGACAGTCACTCGCCTCGGCCGGTGAGGACAAAACGGTCAAAGTCTGGAGGATTGACGGCACCCAATTGGCAACTCTCAAAGGGCATAGCGATCACATTAACGGAGTTGCCTTTAGTCCCGATGGAAAGCTCATTGCCTCTGGTAGTGTGGACGGTACTGTCAAACTTTGGCAGTGGGATAATGCGATCGCCTCTGGAAAGCCCAGCTACAAACTTCTACACACTTTAACCAGCCATCGCCGTCAGGTAGCGGGAGTGGCATTTAGCCCTGATGGCAAGACTCTCGCTTCAGCAGGTATGGATAGCATGGTGAGACTTTGGCGGTTGGATGGTACAGAAATTAGAGCCTTAAAGGGACACAAAAATGGGGTATTCGGAGTGGCATTTAGTCCCGATGGCAAGACTCTCGCCTCAGCAAGTTTTGACGGCACTGTCAAACTTTGGAGGTACGATGGTCAAGAGCTTGAAACTTTAAAGGGACATAGCGATGGGGTGTTCGGAGTGGCATTTAGCCCTGATGGGAAGTTAGTCGCCTCAGCCAGTCAGGATACCACAGCAATTGTGTGGAATTTAGAGCGAATTTTCCAGCTCGATTTTCTCCAGTATGGATGCGACTGGGTGCGGGATTATCTGCGAACGAATGCCGATGTGAAGGAGGAGGATAGACATCTGTGCGATGCCGTGGGCGATCGCTAAATTATCCGAAACAATTAACTATTAATTATGCAAGATTTCTCTTACCAAATTGGGGGCAGTCTGACAACTGATGCACCTACCTATGTCGAACGACAAGCAGATATCGAACTTTATCAAGCCTTAAAACTCGGCGAGTTTTGCTACATTCTCAATTCCCGACAAATGGGCAAATCTTCCCTTCTCGTTCGTACCTTCCATCGACTGCAAGCCGAAGGATTTCAATGCAGCACGATCGACATGACCCGCATCGGTAGCGAAAATATCACTCCCTTACAGTGGTATAAAGGAATTGTTGGGGATTTGTGGCGCAGTTTCCATCTTGTAGGAAAAGTCAACTTAAAAAGCTGGTGGAAAGAACAAGAAGAAGTTTCTCTCCTGCAAAGATTGAGTCAATTTATTGAAGAGATTTTATTAGTAAAATTTCCGAATGAGCGAATTTTTATATTTGTCGATGAGATTGATAGTATTTTAGGCTTAGATTTTCCAGTAGATGACTTTTTCGCCTTGATTCGTTATTGTTACAACCAACGAGCCATTAATCCAGAATACAACCGGATTACCTTCGCGATTTTCGGAGTAGCTACACCCAGCGATTTAATAGTAGATAAAAATCGGACACCTTTTAATATCGGACACTCGATCGATTTGTCAGGATTTAGCGTAGAAGAAGCGCAACCATTAGCGCAAGGGTTAGAAAAGGTCATAGCCAATCCGCAGGCAGTTCTCAAAGAAATCTTATATTGGACGGGAGGACAGCCATTCTTAACGCAAAAAATATGTGAATTAGTAGTAAAAATGGCGGGGGAAGCCCACACGGGGGATTTAAAAATTCCACGGGGAACCGAGGGTTTTTTTGTGGAATCATTGGTGAGAGAAAACATCATCAATAAATGGGAATCGCAAGATGAGCCTGAGCATTTAAAGACAATTCGCGATCGCATCATTCGCAACGAACAACTCACTGCACGTAGCTTAGGCATCTATCAAAACCTTTTACAATGTGGTGAAGTTGAAGCGGATGATAGTCGAGAGCAGATCGAACTGCTGCTATCAGGTTTGGTAGTAAAAATACAATGTTTTTTAAAGGTAAGCAACCCGATTTATCAAGCAGTTTTTCACCTACAATGGGTAGAAAAACAGTTAGAGCAACTGCGTCCTTATTCCCAAGCTTTCAACGCTTGGATCGCTTCAAAACAAACCGATGAATCGCGATTGTTGCGCGGACAATCCCTAAAAGACGCATCCTACTGGGCCCAGGGAAAAAGTTTGAGCGATTTGGATTATCACTTTTTAGCCGCTTCTGTTGAATTAGACAGGCTGGAAGTGCAGCAAGCGCTGGAAGCAGCGAGGCTCAGAGAAGTTGAAGCCAGACTCACAGAAGAACGCAAGCGGTTAGTTTTAGAGCGAGAGACAGCGAAACGGCAGCGAAGATTTCTTGGGGCGCTGAGTGCAGCACTGATAGTTGCGATCGCCTTTGGCATTCTTGCCCTCTGGCAATATCGTTACGCCATCACCAGCGAGCAGCAAGCCCGCATCAGCGAAGTTCAAGCCCTCACCTCCTCATCGGCAGGGCAATTCGCATCCCAACAGCGATTAGATGCCCTCGTGAGCGCCATCAAAGCCAGACGCAGGATCGACAGCCTAGCTAATTCCAGCCCCCAGTTGCCATCTCAAGTTCGACAAGTGCTGCAACAAGCCATCTATGGAACGGCAGAATTCAATCGCCTGTTGGGGCATTCCAGCCCTGTTCTGGCAGTTGATGTCAGCCCAGACGGTCAACTCATAGCCACCGGCGGCGGCGACCAAACAGCCAAAATCTGGCAACGGGATGGCACTTTGCTGCATACTCTCCAACACACAATCAGCAGCGTCTACGCCCTTCGTTTTAGTCCCGACAGCCAACGCCTGGTAACATCCAGCGTGGACGGCAACATTTATCTGTGGAGTCGGGAAGGCCAACTGCTCAAAACCTTTGAGGGACACAGCGCTGCGATATGGGCGATCGCCGTGAGTCCAGACGGTGAGCGCATTGCCTCCGCCAGTGAAGACAGCACCATTCGCCTGTGGAGTCGGGAAGGCAAACCGCTCAAAACCCTGAGCGGACATCAAGGTGCAGTTTGGGGTGTTGCCTTTAGCCCGGATGGAAACCTCCTCGCCTCTAGCAGCACAGATAATACGGTTAAAGTCTGGACTCTAGAGGGCGAATTGGTGAACACTCTGGAAGGTCACAGCGCAAGCGTTTGGGACGTTGAGTTCGCTTTAGTTGCAGACAATAGCGGTGCAAAACGTCCCGCCATTATCTCTGCCAGCGCTGACAACACTGTCAAACTCTGGCAACCAGACGGAACCCTGCTACGAACTCTTAGCGGTCACAGTTCGGAAGTGTTTGAAGTCGCTGTCAGTACAGCAGGCGATGTGATTGCTTCCACCAGCGCCGATCAAACTATCAACCTCTGGAAGCCGGACGGGACGCTGTTGAAAGTCCTCAAAGGCCATCAATCTGGAATTCGCGGGCTTGCTTTTATTCCCAACAGTCAAATAGTTGTCTCTGCTAGCGACGACAATACCGCTCGACTCTGGAACCCGACAAACCCCTTCTCGAAAGTCCTTTACGGACATGGCGGCACGATTTGGGATGTGGATTTCAGCCCGGACGGTCAAATGCTAGCCTCCGCCGGTTCGGATGGCAGCTTCAAACTGTGGGCGCGAGACGGCACGTTGCTGAAGTCTTTTGCCGGAAACGAGACTGCCGTTCGCTCCGTTGCTTTCCTCTCAGGTACCAATCCTGCGATCGCACCTTTCCTTGCTACCGCTAATGAAGATAAAACAATTAAATTCTGGCAGTTCGACGGGACGTTACTGAAAACCATAACAGGTCATGAAGCTGGAGTTTGGGATATCTCCGTCAGTCCAGATGGTCGGCTACTGGCTTCTGCTAGCAACGATAAAACCGTGAAACTGTGGAACAAGGACGGCAGGCCGGGGGCACCGCCCCTACGAACTTTTACAGGGCATCGGGCCAGGGTTTACGATGTGGATTTTACCCCTGACGGACAGAGGCTGCTTTCAGCTAGTAGCGACAGCACTGCTCGGTTGTGGAGTCTTGACGGTAGGTTTTCCAAGACCCTAAAGGGTCATCGCAGCCCTGTTTGGGAAGTTGCCATCAGTCCAGACGGTCGCACTTTGGCAACTGCTAGCAGGGATGACACGATTAAACTCTGGACGAGTGATGGCGCCTTGCTCAAAACCCTTAAGGGAAATACTAGAGGCATGATGGCGGTTGATTTCAGTCCAGACGGTCAAATGCTGGTGGGGGGAGGCTCAACTGGCGCACTCAAACTCTGGAAAACCGACGGGACAGAAATCACGACGCTAACGGGACATGAAGGGAACGTTTGGGGAGTTGCGTTTAGCCCCGATGGTAAACAGATTGCCTCCGCCGGGGACGATCGCACGGTGATTTTATGGGATCTAGAGCGTATTCTCAAACTCGATGAACTCGGTTATGCGTGCGATCGTGTGGGGGATTATCTGCGAACAAATGCTGATGTGAAGGAGGAGGATAGACATTTGTGCGATCGAATTACCAACAATACTCAAAAACAGTGATTTTTTTACTAAAAAATTAAATATTCGCCCGCTCCAAACTTACTATTACCTATGACGGAAATCACCTATCAAATTGGCGGCAGTCTCAATACAGATGCACTCACTTATGTCAAGCGAAAAGCTGATGACCAAATCTACCAAGCATTAAAAAACGGCGAGTTTTGTTACGTCCTCAACTCGCGACAAATGGGCAAATCTTCCCTTCTCGTTCGCACCTTCCATCGATTGCAAGCCGAAGGATTTCAATGCAGCACGATCGACATGACTCGCATCGGCAGTGAAAATATCACTCCTTTACAGTGGTATAAAGGTATGATTGCAGAACTGTGGCGCGGGTTCAATCTTTTAGGAAAAGTTAATTTGAAAAGTTGGTGGAAAGAAGAAGAAGAAGAAGTTTCTCTCCTCCAAAGATTGAGCCATTTCATCGAAGACATCTTGTTGGCCCAATTTCCAGAATACAGAATTATTATATTTGTTGATGAAATTGATAGCATTTTAAGTTTAGATTTTCCCGTCGATGATTTTTTTGCCTTGATTCGGTATTGTTACAACCAAAGAGCCATCAATCCAGAATACAATCGAATTACCTTCGCCATTTTCGGAGTTGCGACGCCCAGCGATTTAATAGTAGATAAAAATCGGACTCCTTTTAATATCGGACGACCGATAGATTTGCAGGGTTTTTCTTGTGAGGAATCACAACCATTAGCTTTAGGATTACAAAATATAATCCCCCATCCACCAGCAGTTATAAAAGAAATATTAGCTTGGACTGGAGGGCAGCCATTTATGACCCAAAAAATATGTGAATTGGTGGTAAAAACTGCTAAAGAATCCTACGGCGGTGATTTAACAATACTACCGATAAATGAAGATTTTTTTGTCGAATCTGTGGTCAAAGCGCAAGTTATCGATAACTGGGAATCGCAAGACGAACCAGAGCATTTGAAAACGATACGCGATCGCCTTCTTCGCAACGAACAACGCGCAGCTAGATTGCTAGGCATTTATCAGCAAATCTTACAAGGTGTAAAAGTGGAAACCGATGACAGCCGAGAGCAAATCGAACTATTGCTATCGGGATTAGTCGTCAAACAGCAGGGTTATTTGCAGGTAAAAAACCGAATTTATGGAGAAGTATTTAACCTCGAATGGGTAGAGAAACAATTAGGGAAACTGCGCCCTTACTCCCAAGCCTTCGATGCTTGGATTGCTTCTAAACAACAGGATGAATCGCGGCTGTTGCGCGGTCAAGCGCTGAAAGACGCTCAATTTTGGGCGCAAGGAAAAAGTTTGAGCGATTTGGACTATCAATTTTTAGCTGCTTCTGGTGAATTAGACAAGTTGGAAATGCAGCAAGCACTGGAAGCAGAACGAGTAAAAGAAGTCGAAGCACGACTGGTAGAAGAACGCAAGCGCGTAGCTTATGAAAGAAAGACAGCACAGCGACAGCGCAAGTTTATTGCAGCGTTGAGTGGGTTGCTGATAGTTGCGATCGCATCCGCCATGTTCGCCCTCTGGCAATATTACCGCGCCGCCAAAAGCGAAATACAAGCCCTCAGCATCTCCTCCACAGGGCAATTCGCCTCCCAACAGCGATTAGACGCCCTCGTCACTGCCATCAAAGCCAGACGCAGGCTCGATGGCCTCCCTAATTCCAACCCCCAGTTGCGATCGCAAGTTCGACAAGTGCTGCAACAGGCCATCTACGGAACGGCAGAATTCAATCGCCTGACGGGGCATTCCAGCGTGGTTCTGGGCCTTGATATCAGCCCAGACGCCCAACTCATCGCCACCGGCGGCGGCGACCGAACAGTCAAGCTGTGGCAGCGGGACGGTGCGCTGCTCCACAACCTGCAACACCAGGCTGCTGTCTTCGGGCTCAAATTCAGTCCCGACAGCCAGCGCCTGGTCACATCCAGTCTCAACGGCAGCATTTATCTGTGGGATCGAGACGGCAAGCTCCTCAAAACCTTTCAGGGACACAGCGCTGCGATATGGGACATTGCCGTCAGTCCGGGCGGCGATCGCATTGCCACTGGCAGCGAAGACAGCACGATTCGCCTGTGGGACTTTAATGGCAAACTGATCGAGACACTAAGCGGACATCAAGGTGGGGTTTGGGGTCTTGCCTTCAGTTCGGATGGAAACCTGCTCGCCTCTAGTAGCACCGACAGTACGGTCAAGGTCTGGACCAAGGACGGCAAAGGAGTGAGAACTCTGGAAGGGCACCCGGCTGCCGTTTGGGACGTTAAGTTCGCCTTCCTCGCAGACAGTGACGGCACAAAACGTCTCGCTATTCTCTCTGCCAGCGCTGACAACACGGTTAAAATCTGGCAGCCCGACGGAACGCTGCTACGAACTCTCAGGGGTCACAGTTCGGAAGTGTTGGAAATTGCCGTCAGCGATACGGGCGATGTCATTGCTTCCGCCAGCGCCGACGGAACCATCAACCTCTGGAAGCCGGACGGGACGCTTTTGAAAGTCCTCAAAGGGCATCAATCTGGAATCCGCGGCGTTACCTTTATTCCCAACACTCAAATCGCTGTCTCCGCCAGCGACGACAATACCGTCCGGCTATGGAACCCGACAAACCCTTTCTCGAAAGTCCTGTACGGACATAGCGGCATCATTTGGGATGTGGACTTCAGCCGGGACGGTCAGATGTTAGCTTCAGCTAGTTCGGATGGCAGCTTCAAAGTGTGGGCAAAAGACGGTACGTTGCTGAAGTCTTTGGCGGGATACAAGGCTCCCGTTTACTCGGTTGCTTTCGTCTCTCCTGCTAGCTTTGCCAAAGAAGATATCTCGCCTGTACTAGCTTTTGCTGGTACAGATAAAACGATTAAACTCTGGCAGTTCGACGGGACGCTGCTGAAAACCATAACAGGACATGGGGCGAGCGTTTGGGATGTCTCCGTCAGTCCAGACGGTCAGTTCTTCGCTTCTGCCAGCGACGACAAAACCGTCAAACTGTGGAAGCCAGACGGCAGGGCGGGCACGGGGGCACCGCCCCTACGAACGTTCACAGGACATCAGGCTAGGGTTTACGATGTGGACTTTACCCCCGACGGAAACAGGCTGGTTTCTGTCAGTGCAGATGGCACAGTTCGGTTGTGGAGTATGGACGGTCGCTTGAACAAGACTTTGAAAGGTCATCGCAGTGGAATTTGGGAAGTGGCTGTCAGTCCAGACGGTCGGACTTTGGCAAGTGCGAGCATGGATGACACGATTAAACTTTGGACGATCGATGGCACGTTGCTGAAAACTATCAAGGGAAATACTAGAGGCATGATGGCGGTTGATTTAAGTCCAGACGGTCTAATGCTGGTGGCGGGAGGCGCATCTGGCGCTGTCAAACTCTGGAAAATTGACGGCACGGAAATAACGACGCTAACCCGACATGAGGGGAATGTTTGGGCGGTGGCGTTTAGTCCCGATGGCAAACAAATTGCTTCTGTTGGGGACGATCGCACGGTGATTTTATGGGATCTAGAGCCCATTCTCAAACTCGATGAACTGGGTTATGCGTGCGATCGCGTGGGGGATTATCTGCGAACTAATGCCGATGTGAAGGAGGAGGACAGACATTTGTGCGATCGTATTAAAACCGAATAATATCAAGTCCGCTTGATTAAGCTATTCTGCATTTAAATGGTATGTCAAAAAATTTGAAAGTTTTGTGGGGAGTAGGGGTTGGGCGTCCCGCCCGCCCTAAATATACAATTTAAATGCGCGACAGCTTAGGAATCAATAGATTAATATGTGTGGCTAGATCATCATAAGATTAGAGAATTTTTATCATGCTTGGCTACTTTTTATTGAAAGATTGTATAATACTAAATCCGGCTTAACTACTCCCTTTATCTCTCAGTCTGCAGAGGCGGACTTCGTTTTTGTAGGGGCAATCCCCCCGTGGTTGCCCTGGTTTCAACCGCCGAAGGATACGCAGAACGATCGAGGGTATAGACAAACCGGATTTAGTATAATAACTACAGAGTAATGAAATCGCTAGCGGTGAGAATACCGGGGGTAATATTGTTAAGCTTCGCCAACAATTGATTGGTGTCCGTCACAGTAATCAAAGTTTGATTGTTGCTGGAAGTAATACTGAGTTGATTAAAACTAAAATCAGAATTCAACCCAATTAAATCCTCTCCCCTGCGGAAATCATTAATGATGTCGCTACCCGAACTTTGATTGAGGAAAAACACATCATTTCCCGAACCTCCCGTCAATGTATCGTCCCCAACATCCCCGGAAAGGAAATCGGCACCGCTGCCACCGCTGAGAATATCATTACCTTTGCCGCCGTACAGGGTATCGTTACCGATGTCGCCACAGATCACATCGTTTTCATTGCCACCCAGCAGCAAGTCGTTGCCCTCACCGCCATCGAGACTGTCGTTTTCTTTGCCGCCGTACAGGGTATCGTTACCTATGTCGCCAAAAATCAGGTCTGTACCTTCATTGCCAAAGGCAATATCGTTGCCGTTTCCAGCATTAATTGTGTCATTTCCTAAGTTGCCTAAAATGTAGTCGTCACCATCTTCACCCAGCAAGATATCGTCCTCTTTACCGCCGAAAATGCTGTCGTTGCCAACGCCGCCGGCAACTGTATCATTTCCTAAATCTCCCCTCAACAAGTCCTCGTCATCTCCACCAACAACAGTGTCATTATCTTTGCCAGCGTAGATGGTATCGTTGCCAGCGCCGCCAGAGATGAAATCGCTGCCTTCATTGCCGAAGATTGAGTCGTTATCTGCTGCGCCGTCAATGTTGTCATTGCCGCCCATGCCGTAGAGAGTATCGTTGCCGGTAAGTCCGTTAATTGACTCGTTGATGACACCGCCCATGATGAAATCGGTATCCTCGCCGCCGTTGATAGTTTGTTCGACGGGGTTGGGGGTGATGGTGGCCGGATCTAGTTGCGGAGGGTTGAGGCTATCGAGTAGGCAATCATCTAATACCGGAGTTGGCGTGGGAGTTGGTGTCGGTTCCGGTGTGGGCGTGGGAGTTGGTTCCGGTGTGGGAGTCGGTGTCGGTTCCGGTGTGGGCGTGGGAGTCGGTTCCGGTGTGGGAGTGGGAGTGGGAGTGGGAGTGGGAGTGGGAGTGGGAGTGGGAGTGGGAGTGGGAGTGGGAGTGGGCGTCGGAGTTGGAGTCGGCGTGACAGTAGCGTTAAATTCATAAGCGCCAATATCAACGATCGCACTTCCGTTATTATCACCATCTTGAGGGCGACTCACACCGCGCTGATCTGCCGCCGGCGCGCCCACACCAGTACCAGTATCAATTGCCGGACTTCCTACTAGCAGCGGCAGCACAAAAGCGCCGTTAATATTTTGCAAAGAGCCAAGTAAGGGGTCTGCGATCGTCACATTTGCCGTAACATTACTATCATTAGGATCTCCCACCGTCAGTTTAGCGGGAAATTGCAGATTGTTTCCCCCATCGATTAATTCCCGTCCAGTGTGCTGCCTAGTTTTAAAAGAGTTACTTGCCGTATTCCTATCAAAAATCGAATTCTTGACAGTAATTGGCGATTTTACAGGGTCGTTAAAAGTAGCAATACCTCCCGAAAATTCAGCGGTATTATTAGCAAAAGTCGAATTGACGATGTTAGTCGAAAAGGAATCTCTGTTAGCGACAAGCATTCCTCCGCCCTGCTTAGCAGCGCTGTTGCCGGAAAATGTACTGTTGACAATGCTGATATTTCCATTCTCTCC